>QHQU01000091.1 GCA_003219925.1 Verrucomicrobiota bacterium | reverse complement strand
ATCCGCAAACCAGCGTGCCGATTCCATTCCCCGCCGGTAGTCCGGCTGCTAGTCCGGGCGGTTCACCCACGGTTGGAGGAATTCTTGATCCAGCAGGATTAGTTAATTTCGCCAGCATCCTGCAAAACATTGGAACCGGTACTAATGTTTATGTTGCTGCGGGAAATTACCTTAGCGCCATCGTCCATGCGATGGAATCAACCGGACGGTTTCGCGTGATTTCGCGCCCGATGGTCTTTACCAGCAACAACAAGAAGGCAATCATTGCAAATGGACAGGAGATTCCAGTCCCGGTAAATACTTTGAGCAACGTGAACAGCGGAGCGGTTGTCAACAATGTCGCCTCCGTCCAATCCAGCATCGAGTTCAAGAAGGTTGCGCTGCAGCTCGAGGTTGTGCCGCTTATCAACTCGGAGAAAGAGGTCTCCCTGGATATTTTACAGAAGATCGACAGTGTTGTTCCCAACAGCAATGTAAATATCGGCGGCAATTCGGTGCCGACGATCGCTACTCGCTACATTCGCACTAACGTTTCGGCACCAAACTGTTCAACAATTGTCCTGGGCGGATTAATTACTGACACCAGGAATACCAGCAAAAATGGGATTCCATATTTGAGTCGATTGCCAGTGGTAGGCCCACTTTTTCGTAGCACTACAAAAAATCGCGACCGCACCGAGCTGATCATTTTAATGCGTCCGGAAGTATCGTTGACCAAACTAGACTTGTATCGCCTTCGGCAAAGAAACGAGGATCGCACCCACTTCGGGCCCGAGTTGGAGCAGGATGATTGTCCAGACTGCCCGAAACGGGGTGATGGAAAGCAACTGCCGCCTCCGGATGTCCCATCTGCCAAAGATGTAGGAATGCACTGATGAAACGAGTCGGGATCTTTTTTATCGCGCTGTTTCTCGGCTGCCAAGGCGTTCGTGCGTTTATTTTGGATGAGGAAATCTTTTCCTCCCCTTCCACCGATTCGCTGGCGCCGTGCGATGGACATGGGCTGCTTCACCAAATGCCCACGGTGCGTGCCACTGATTTTGCCCCGCGCTATCACCCCCGTTGGGTCTATTATTTCAAGGCGAACGAACAATTGATGGTACAGCCGGCTTACGTTGCGGCATTGCAGAGGGACTTGCGTCGGCTCGGATACTATTGCGGCCCGATTGACGGCGTCTTTTCTGACGATGTCAGCGACGCCATCGCACGCCTGCAGAAAAATCACTCGATGCGGGTGAGTGGCACGCTCACCGACCCGGTGCGTCGAGCATTGCATTTGCCCTAACGAGAAATAGCGAATGAGCGCAGCGGTGAGCAAATCGATTGTCGATCTTTTGATCGCTGGTGGGGTCGAATCCCGCGAAGAAGCCGCCCAGCTTGCGCAGAATCTCAACGGCGGTTCCTGGACGACCCAGGTGCTCGATTCCGGCAAGGTGGACGAGCAACGATTTCTCGCTGCCATTGGAAATTTCTTCCGCGTCCCGGTTGTCACGCTCGACGCCAAGACAATTGATCGCCAAACCCTCTCAATTTTGCCCTCGCGATTTGTTTTTCAGCATCACATTTTGCCGATTGCAGAAAAAGACAATTCGGTTGTTCTCGCGACCTACGATCTTTTCAATTCCGCCGGCCGCCAGCTCGTGACGCAGCTTTTGAAGAAACCAGCGGAGTGGGTGCTAGTGCCGCGTGCCCAGTTGCTGCGGGTCATGAAAACGCTCTATGGCGTGGGCGCGGAAACGTTCGATGAAATTCTCAAAACCAATCGCGCTTTCGAACCATTGCAGGAGTCGGAGACCAGCACCGACCTCAACGCGGACGATCCGGAAGCCTCGGTCGTCAAATTCGTCAACCAAATCATCCGCGAAGCGATCATCGAACGGGCAACCGATATTCACGTCGAGCCGCTGGAGAACGATTTGCGCATTCGCTATCGAATCGACGGAATCCTGCACGAAGTCGCGGTGCCACCGCAATTGCGCCTGCTGCAATCGGCCATCATTTCGCGGTTGAAAGTGATGGCGCACATGGACATCGCCGAGCGGCGTCTTCCGCAGGATGGCCGAATTCAATTGCACGCCCACAATCATGAGATCGACGTTCGCGTTTCTACCATTCCGACGGTGAACGGGGAGTCCATCTCACTGCGTTTGCTCAGCCGCTCCGAGCAGCAGTTCGGGTTCGATCGGCTGGATCTGAGCGAGAAGCAGCAGCAAATGATTCGCAATCTACTGGCGCAACCGAACGGTATTATTCTCGTCACCGGCCCGACCGGCTGTGGCAAATCGACCTCGCTTTATTGTTTTCTCTCCAGCATTAACTCAGTGCAGCGCCGCATTATCACCATCGAGGAACCGGTCGAGTATCGTTTGCCGGGGGTTTCGCAGATTGATGTCAAACCTGAGATCGATCTGACCTTTGCCAAGGGGCTGCGCCACATTCTGCGACAGGACCCGAACGTCGTCATGGTCGGCGAGATTCGCGACATTGAAACCGCCGACATTTCGATTCGGGCAGCCATGACCGGGCACCTCGTGTTCAGCACGCTGCACACGAACGATGCGGTAGGCGGCATCACCCGTTTGCTCGATATGGATGTCGAGCCGTTTTTGCTGGCGAGCGTGGTCAAGGCGTTCATCGCGCAGCGCCTGGTGCGCACGATTTGTCCCGAATGCAAAACTCTGGCGGGTTATCCGGTGGAGTATCTTGGGGAGTTAGGGGTGACGTTCCCGCCCGATTTCAAATTCTATCGCGGCACCGGCTGCGATCATTGCCGGCAAACTGGCTATCAAGGGCGCGTTGCCATCTACGAGATCTGCCTCGTGACCGAGCCGCTGCGGCGATTGATTTTGCAAAAGCGGGACGGAAGCGAGTTAAAGCAATGCGCAATTGCGCAAGGCATGGAAACGCTGCGGCACGATGGCTGGCGACGGGTCGGACAGGGCATTACCACGATCGAAGAAGTGGTCCGCGTCACCCAAACCGACGAAGTGATGGCGGAGACGACACCGGAGGCGGAGCCGGTGGTGGCGAGGTAATTTTTTCTTTATCGCAGGGGAGCAGGCGCGACGGAATTGTGCGTCACCCTAACTTTAATCGCGTGTCATCCCGAGCCGCGCAGACGGCGAGGGACCTCACGAATACGGTGTTGATCCCCCAAATTAGTTTGTGCGATCTAAGAGTGTAGGTGAGGTCCCTCGCTGCGCTCGGGATGACAGATTGGAACGTGAAAGAGTTCTACGTTTACATGATGACCAATCGAAGCCGGATCGTGCTTTATACTGGCGTGACGAATGACTTAACACGCCGGGTTTGGGAGCATAAAAATCATGTAGTGAACGGTTTTACCGCTAAGTAGAAACTCGATCGCCTAGTTTACTACGAGCAGTTTTCCGACGCGATATCTGCGATAACGCGGGAAAAGGCGATCAAAGCCTGGCGGCGCGAAAAGAAAAATGATCTGGTGCGAAAGCTAAATCCAAAGTGGGAAGACCTCGCGAAAAAGTTATTTGGCAGAAATGTTTAAGAGCGCCGCCCGTCATCCCGAACCGCGCAGACGGTGAGGAACCTCACCAATACGTGTTGATCACGCAAGTTAGTTTGTGTGATCTATGAGTGTAGGTGAGGTCCCTCGCTTGCGCTCGGGATGGCAAGTATGTGGCGTCACGGCACTGCTGTGCTCGTTCCCGAAAACAGTTACTCCTCGCGCAAAGCCCGGATTTCGGCGGCATAATCGGGCGATTTGAAGATGGATGTGCCCGCTACGAGGATATTGGCTCCGTTTTCAATCGACACCCGTGCCGTCTTTGGATTAATTCCGCCGTCCACTTCGATATCCAGTGCGGGATTGTTTTTCGCCTTCCAATCGCGAGCACGGCGCACTTTTTCCATTTGATCTGCGCGAAATGGTTGGCCACCAAAACCTGGGTGCACCGTCATGACGAGAAGAAGATCGAGCTGGGCGAGATATGGCTCGAGCTGGGCAAACGGCGTGGCCGGATTCAGGGTCAGACCAGCCCGGCAGCCCCCGCCGCGAATTTGCTCCAAGGTTTTGGCAACATCGTGTTTCGATTCCGGTTCAACGTGGACTGTGATTGAGTTCGCTCCGGCGTCGATAAAACGGGGCAGGTAATGATCGGGATGCTGGATCATGAGATGGATGTCGAGCGGCAAAGTCGTGAGCTTGCGAACAGTCGCGACCATTCCCGATCCGAAGGAAATGTTATCGACGAAATGTCCGTCCATGATGTCGCAATGAATCCAATCGGCCCCGGCCTCCTCAACGCGGCGCACTTCATCGCCCAATCGGGAAAAATCGGCGGCCAGGATGGAGGGGGCGATCAGAATGCTTCGCATGGAGTGATTGAGTATTGGAGTATTGAGCAAGAATACATTACTCCATCACTCCATTACTCAACGCTGAGGCCGCCCGGAAGTTACTCACAGCTTTCCCTTGACGGGCGGCGCCGCTGTTCCAACATTCTACGCGTTTTCGGGCGTTGAAACGGCTGGGGAGCAGTGAACGTCAGGAGTTTGTTTTCCTGTACGGCTTTGGCTGGCTCGAAACTTGCAGCGCAATCAATTTCTAACTTCTCCTAAATTAAATGTTCGAAGGATTTTTTGGCTGGTTATCCAGCGATATCGGCATCGACCTTGGCACGGCCAACACCCTGGTTTACGTCAAGGACCAGGGAATTGTCTTGCGCGAGCCTTCAGTAGTGGCAGTGCAGGCAGGCACCAACAAAGTGCTGGCGGTGGGGGACGAAGCCAAGCGCATGCTCGGGCGAACGCCGGCGAACATCGTGGCGGTGCGGCCGTTAAAAGATGGCGTAATTGCAGATTTCGAAGTGACCGAGGCGATGCTCCGGCATTTCATTACCAAAGTGCACGGCCGGCGGATGCGGGCACGGCCGCGGGTCGTTATTGCGGTCCCATCCGGCATTACAGAGGTGGAAAAGCGCGCCGTCCGCGAATCGGCCACTCACGCCGGTGCGCGTGAGGTTTATTTGATCGAGGAACCGATGGCGGCAGCGATTGGTGTCGGCCTACCCGTGCAGGATCCGGCGGGAAATATGATCATCGATATCGGCGGAGGCACGACGGAAGTGGCGTTAATTTCTCTTTCCGGGATCGTTTTCAGCCGCAGCGTGCGCGTAGCCGGTGACGAACTGGACGAAGCAATCGTGCAATATATGAAGCGGGCTTACAATTTGATGGTGGGTGAGCGCACCGCGGAAGAAATCAAAATTAAAATCGGCTCGGCCTATCCCACCGACAAGGAAACAAGTGTCGAAGTGAAAGGGCGAGATCTGGTGGCGGGGCTGCCGAAAACTTTACAAATCACTTCGCAGGAAGTTCGAGAAGCATTGCTGGAACCGATTTCAACCATCGTCGATTCGGTCCGAATCACGCTGGAACGTTGCCCGCCAGAATTATCGGCCGACCTGGTCGATCGCGGGCTCGTCCTGGCCGGTGGTGGCGCGCTTTTGCGCGGTTTCGATAAACTTTTGAGCGAGGAAACTGGTTTGCCTGTCCATGTTGCGGAAGATCCGCTGAGCGCGGTCGCGGAAGGAACAGGCAAATGCCTCAATGAACTTAAATTTTTGCGCCAGGTTGCATCTGCCGATCGGCAGTGGCGCCAATAATTCCGGAGTTCAGACTTTCGGATCAATCGCTAAGTTCGACCTTCGAACTTTGGGCCTGAGATGAGTCGCACGAGCATTGTTGCGCTGGTGCTTTTCGTGGCAGGTCTGGGGTATCTTTTGAGTCTGGGCGTGGGTGGCACCCGCAAGCTGCAGTCGAGCGTTTATCAATATATCGCGCCATTTTTGAGTTCTGGCGCCGGTTTGCAAAAGCAAATCACTTCCGTGCGGAGCAACTTGAAATCGCTTGATGATCTGCAAGCGGAAAACGGTTCGTTGCGGGTAGAAAACCGTTCGCTCAAAGCGACGAATCAGGCTCTGCGCGACGTCGAGCATGAAGTCAATCGATTGCGCCACGCGCTGAACTATCGGGAGCGCGCCGTTTTCAAACTTGTGCCGGCCGAAGTCATCACGCGCGATTCCTCCACCTGGTGGCGGACCGTTACCATTAACCGCGGCAAACAAGATGGGATCGATAGCGATATGCCGGTTGTGACCGATGAAGGGCTGGTCGGCAAGACCACGACGGTCAGCGCAAATATCACGATTGTACTCCTGGTTTCGGATGAAAATTGCCGCGTCGCCGCTAACGTCGAAGGCACGCGCGAACAAGGCATCGTCACGGGCGAGCGTGTCACGGGTGGGGTTGCGCCATTGTTGAACTTAAATTTTCTGTCGAAACAGGCGAATTTGCAGCCTGGCCAGAAAGCCTATACCTCGGGGGTGGGTGGGGTGTTTCCGCCCGGACTGCTGATCGGGGCGGTCAAAGAATTTCGGGTTCGGGAGTTGGATGGGCAGGCACAGCTGACACCGGCCGTTGATTTAGCGAAAATGGAGGACGTGTTCGTGGTCGTTGGGCGCAAATGATTTTCTTTTGTGTTTTGATGGTTCTTGTCTTTGTCGCGCAGATCGCGGAATTTTTCATTCCGCCGCTGAATTGGATGTCAAACGCGCACGTTTATATCACTCCGGTGCTGGTTTTTTACGGAGCGATGGCACTACCATTGCCGCTCATGCTGGTGCTGGTTTTCTGGGCTGGTTTTTTGCTCGATGCGCTGACCGCGCAGGTAATCGGCGGACGTGTTGAAAT
>QHQU01000090.1 GCA_003219925.1 Verrucomicrobiota bacterium | reverse complement strand
TCGTAACATCAAATATGGCAACCAGTGATTCGTTAATCATCGCGGCGAAACGTCTCCGCGACGCTGTTGCCGAAATGCGCTTCGCCGCGCCGGTCGCGTACGTTTACAACCCGCTCATTTACGCCTGGCGCGCGCATGAGATCTACCTGAGACGCTACGGAAATAGCCCTAAGCGCGTGTTATTCCTCGGAATGAATCCCGGTCCGTTTGGTATGGCGCAAACCGGTGTCCCGTTCGGTCAAATCGCCGCCGTGCGCGATTGGCTGGGTATTCACGCAAGAATTGATCATGCACGGGACGAACATCCGAAGCGACCGGTGACGGGATTCGATTGCTCGCGCAGTGAAATTAGCGGCCAACGCTTGTGGGGATTGTTCGCGAAACGCTTTGGCTCTGCTGCAAAATTTTTCCAGGAGCACATAGTCATGAATTATTGCCCACTGGCGTTTTGTGAGGCGAGCGGGCGAAATCGAACGCCGGACAAACTCCCCGCGAACGAGCGGACGCTACTGTTCGCCCCGTGTGATGATCATTTGCGGGAAGTTGTTCGCATCCTGGAACCCGAATGGCTCGTCGGCGTGGGTGATTTCGCTGGAAAGCGCGCGCGTGAAGTAATCGCCAATCCGCCGCCGCGCATCGGCCAGATTTTGCATCCGAGTCCGGCGTGCCCCGCTTCAAACAATAACTGGGCCGGCATTGCCACGACGCAATTGCGCGACCTCGGCGTCTGGAAATAAGAACCCCAAAAACACGAGAACTGGGATCCGCCAAATGATCAAAAAAGCGAATTTTGATCTCTGGGTATTACCTGGCAGAATCGTCCCGCACCTGATAATTAAGCCGGCGCGACAAGAGCCAGCGCACGCCAAACATGTCGACGGTGGCGCGGAGGGCGCGATTGCCGAGGTTGTATTTGCTTTGGCCGAAACGACGCGGACGATGATTCACTGGAATCTCAACCAGCCGATATCCCGCTCCTTTCACCAATGCGGGGATGAAACGGTGCATGCCCTTGAATGGAACCAGCGCCCCGATGCAATCCCGTCGCATCGCCTTTAAGGTGCAACCAGTATCGCGAACACCGTCCCGCGTAAACCGGCTACGGACAAAATTCGCGACGCGGCTGGTGATGCGTTTCAGCAAAGTGTCCTTGCGCCGCGCGCGATACCCGCACACCAGATCGGCGCCGCGTGAAATCTCCGCCAGCAGTCGCGGAATATCGGCCGGATCATTTTGCAAGTCGCCATCGATTAAGACCGCGACCTCGCTGCGCACCGCCTGCAAACCAGCGAAAATAGCCGCGCTTTGTCCGGCATTTTTTTCGAAGTGCAGAACCCGGGTCCGCGGATTGGCTGCGATCCGGGCACCAGTTTTGTCCTGCGAACCATCGTCCACAAAAATGATTTCGTAATCGAGCCCGGTGAGCGCGTCCGCCAATTCGCGCTGCAACATCGCGACGCTCTGCTCTTCGTTGTAAAGCGGAACAACTACCGAGACGTCGCTCATAGCGGCAGCGTCCGATACCGCAGGCAAAGGTAAACGTCCCAGGCGCGAACAAGTCTTCCGAAACGGCGCACTTCGATCCGAGCGACACGATCAACCCAGGAAAAACCGGCCTGCAGATTGTGCGGAATTCTTTTGCGCCCGGCGTCCTGGATGTAGAGAGCGCTTCGTCCGGTAAATAAATTGACGCCGCCTTCTTCGGTATAGCTCTGGTCTTCCGAATTTGGCGTGCCGGGCGGGCGCTCGACAAATTCGTCATACCGCGGCCAGAACGAAAATTGATTCACCACGTCCTGGGACTCGACAATGTAACAAGGCGGGTGCCCTGGTCCTTCGCTGCGTTTATCGTGCAAATAGAAGGCGATCTCGGAGGCGCGATCACGTTCGTCCGCGATCAGGAAAAATTTCTCCTGCGTTTCTCGCTCGAACTGGATACGAAAATTTTCTAACGCCAGAGTCGCGCTTTTCCAGCCGCGCATGCCATCAGACGGGTCGCGCCGCTTAATCTCAATCCCGACGCTCCGCAGCATGTCGCTATCCAAAGCCAGCATACTCATGATTAGTCCGAGGCCGAGGGCGCAACCGGCGAGAGATCGCCAGATAAATGTGGCTGCCAGAAAGCGACCGCAAGCAGTGCAAAACTGGGGAAAGCGAGCGCGTCCCAGTTCGGCGCGGCGGCTTTATTGAGCGAGAGCAGGGCATAAAATGCGAACACCGGAAGGCCAAACCACATCAGAAAAAGCCGGCGCGGCTGCTGTTGCGAACGTTTCCACAATGCGATTACCGCGACGGCGAGGCCGAGAAAAAGCAGGGGCGAATAGACAAGAAAATGTTCCCCGATAAACGAGAGAAATTCCAGCGGATGAAAACCGACACCCTGGTTGACGCCGCCGCGCGATTTCAGATGCGCCACCGTCGCCCAGGCGCGTTCCTGGTTCCATCGCACCGGCGGCACACAAAACGCCGCGAAAATTAGCAGCATAAGGTAAAAACCGGGCCGTCGAAATTCCACCCGCAGCTTTGGGATGAGCGCGAGAACGACGATGATGGAGAGCAGCTCAAATACATTGGTGTATTTGCACAAGAACCCGAGACCGATAAGAACTCCCGTCAGGGGCCAGTGCCAGGAAAATTTCGGGCTCTTCTCCACCACACACCAAAACGAAAACATGGCCGCGACCCAGAAAAAGAGCGAAAGCGGATCGATCGTCATGAGGAAGGCACCAAGGTTGAAAATCGGGGTCGCGTTTAATCCGATCACCGCCCCAAGCGCGGCTGACGCATTGAACATTCGGCGTCCCAAGTAAAACAAAAGCAGGCTGGTTCCGGCGCCAAGCAATGGGCTGAAAAAGCGCACCCCGAATTCGTTCGACCCAAAAATTATCGTGCTGGCGCGGATGGCGAAAGCCACTCCGGGGCCTTTGCTGAAATAAGCGGGCGCGAGTCGCTGCGACCACATCCAGTAATGCGCCTCGTCGAATTGCAGATCGGTCGTTCCCAGCAATGCCAGACGCAGGCCGGTAATGGTGAGGACAAACAGCCAGACCGCGCGCTCGATTTTCACGATGGCGAAACGGGGATTAGCCGCGGATGGCGGGCAGCGACTTCAGGAAGCCGAGGGGAGATGATTTTTTGCCAGAATAATTCGCAAAAGCCGAGAATGAGCAACGTTTCCCCGGCGGCGAGAAAAAAAGTAGCGACGACGTCGCTCGGCCAATGCGCGCCGAGATAGATTCGCGAATAGGCCACGGCCGCAGCGATGATCCAATAGAATTTTCCCCAGCGCCGATAAAAAATCGTGCAGCAAATCGCGATAAGGGTGTTGTTATTGGTATGGCCCGATGGAAAGGAAGCGCCGGAGCGGGCGCGTTCGGTTGCGGTTGAAACACGGACGTGCGGTTTCTTCAAAATGGTCAGAATCATGGGCCGCGTTTTTTCCAGCTCGATCATGCGCACGGTTTGCACCTGTTTCGGGCGCGGCCGTCCGATAGCGTGTTTAAGCGGATCAACCGCAACATTGGAGAGACCGAGCGTGAGCGCGGTACAAAAGACGAATGCACGGCCGCGAAAACCGCCGAAGATGAGGAGCGCGACGGCTACGATGAGAAAGAATGGCGTCCAGATTTCGGCGTAACTAATGAGCGGCATGAACAAATCGAACGCAGGGTTCGTCCATTGCTCGTTAATTAAATGAAAAATCTTTTCGTCCATTCGCTCGCGCCGCCAAGGACCGAGAATAAAAGCGCAAGACGAATGAAACAAGCGGCTCTCGTAGTCACCCTGCTTTTGCCGGCTGTTGCGGCGGCGCAACGTTTTCCCGATGCCACCGAATTACTGGCCAATGTGCGCCTGCGTCAATCGCAGCAGGAGATCGATTTGCGCGGGCAACTACGGCAGGAGGCAAAGATTGTGCCCTTTCATCTCGTGCAAAACGGGCCGGTTGTTCGTTATATCTTTACTAATCCTGATGAGACCTTGCAGGTGCGAATCGGAATTAATGATTCACGCCTGGATGAAATCAAACGCAGCGGTTCGGAAAAGATTACACAGTTGAACGAGCCGGTGCGCGGCGTAGCCATCACCTACGAAGATCTGGCGCTGAAATTTCTTTACTGGCCGAACGCACACGTCATCGGCGCCGATTTTATCCGCACTCGCAACTGCTGGAAAATACAATTGCAGGCGCCCGGCGGCGACTCGCAATACGGCTCGATTCTGTTGTGGGTCGACAAGGACAACGGCGCCCTCATGCGAATGGAGGGTTATGATTCTGCCGGAAAAATGATCAAACGCTTCGAAGTCGTTTCCGCGCAAAAAATCGAAAACCGCTGGTATCTGAAACAAATGCGCGTGGAGAGGATTGATCCGCAGTCAGGCCGTGTCACCGCGCGAACTTATTTAGAGATAAACAAATGACTTTGTAGCTGCCCCGAAAGCTTTCGGGGCAGAATTACCAAACCTCTGCCGCCGATAGCGGCGGCAGCCACAACCTCATCCCGATCGAAAAAGCCAGTCCGGTTCGGTCCGAGGAATTCCGTGGAAGTCTTAAAGTTTCGCAGCAGGATCCTCGACCCTCGCTCGCGATGACCAGTGTGCTTAGAATAAGGCGCCGGCATCGCTTGCCTGAAGGGATCTTGGGTTAAGCAAACCTTCCTATGACGAGAAAGCTGGCGCTGGCAATTTCCTATTGCTTGGCGATTTCCGTAACGGCTCAGCACAAAACGTTGCACCGGTGGTTACGACCCCCGATTGCGCCATTCACGGTTTTTGCTGGCGGGCCGGCGCGCTCGATTGATCTCACCACGGCGTTTTCCGATCCGGACGCGTCGAATGCGGTGCAGCAGGGCGTGTCGCTTCCCTCAAGCACGGGCATCTTCACTATTGCGCTCGACGGGCAGTACAAACCAGTCACGGTTGGCAATTTTCTGAACTACGCAAATTTCGGGCGGTATTTCGCGACCGACGCGACGTCATGCAAGGCGGCGGATTTATCGGCACGGTCGATTCAGCCGAACCCGCCGTCTTGCTCACCCTCCCAATGGGGAATTACACTGCCATTGTCCGGGGAGTTGGGGCAATGCCTACCGGGCTCGCCTTACTCGAGATCTATCCGCAATAGGATAATTACTCTTTAGCGGCGGCCTGCACAATTTGGGCGAAGCTGCGGGGATCGAGGCTGGCGCCGCCGACCAGCGCCCCATCAATATCCGGTTGCGACATCAGCGCGCCCGCATTTTCCGGTTTCACGCTGCCGCCATATTGGATCCGAACGCGATCGGCCGTCGTCGCGTCCGACAACTTCGTAAGCGTTTCGCGAATAAATGCGTGTGCTTCCTGCGCCTGCTCGGGTGTAGCATTACGGCCGGTGCCGATAGCCCAGACCGGCTCGTAGGCGATGACAGCTTCGTGGAGATCTTTGCTGCTGACTCCGGCGAGGCTGCCGTGCAGTTGCAACGACAAAATTTTTTCCACACTGCCTCGCTCGCGCTGCTCTAGCGTTTCACCGACACAAACAATCGGGCGCAACGTCGCTTCTATCGCAGCCCGTACCTTTCGATTCACAATTTCGTCGGTCTCGTGAAACATCTGCCGCCGCTCGCTGTGACCCAGCACGACGTAACGAACAAAGAGATCGCGCAACATCGCCGCGGAAATTTCGCCGGTAAACGCGCCGCTGTGTTCCCAATGCATGTTTTGCGCGCCAACTTTGATGTTCTGCGCCTTGTCCAGCGATTCCACCACCTTGGCAATGGCGGTAAATGGTGGCACGATCACCACTTCGACCGCCGACATGTCGCCAATTTCGAGCAACAAATCTTTGACGAACTCAGCGGCCTCAGTCTGCAGCATGTTCATCTTCCAGTTAGCAGCGACGATTTTTTTTCTCATAAGTCTTTTATCGTCATCCCGAGCGCAGCCGAGGGATTCCGTTGCGCAAGCTTAAAGGTAACTTTCTCAAGATCCCTCGGCTATCGCTCGAGATGACATGGGTTAACTTTTGTCCGTCAGCGCCGCCACCCCCGGCAATTCCTTTCCTTCCAACAATTCGAGCGTCGCGCCGCCGCCGGTAGAAATGAATGTCATTTTATCAGCCACACCCGCTTGCTTGACCGCGGTCACCGAGTCGCCACCGCCGATAATCGTTGTTGCATTCGATCGCGCCAGCGCGCGTGCGATCGCGAAAGTGCCCTTGGCGAAGTCGGGAATTTCAAAAACGCCGAGCGGCCCATTCCATAAAATTGTTTTCGCTATCGCGATCTCGCCTTCGAAGAGCGCGATCGTTTCCGGCCCGGCATCGAGATTTTGCCAGCCATCGGGAATCCCGTGATCGGGCGTCAGCCGGCCCGATTCCCGGCTGGGCGCGCCCGCGCGAACTTCCTGCGCAATGATGGCGTCAACAGGTAACACCAGTTTTACGTCGCGCTTTTTTGCGAGTGCGAGTAGTTCGTTGGCCAGATCAATTTTGTCGGCCTCAACCCGGCTTGCCCCAATTGGAATTCCCTGCGCCTTGAAAAACGTGTTCGCCATCGCGCCGCAAATCAAAATCGTGTCGGCCTTTTCCATCAGTGCCTTCAGCACTCCAATTTTATCCGACACCTTCGCTCCGCCCATGATAACGACGAATGGTTTACCCGGGTGATCTAGTTCCTCGTGTAAATAGTGAAGCTCTTTTTCCATCAGCAAACCCATCGCTGACTTTTGGACAAACTTGGTGATCCCCGCGATACTGGCGTGCGCGCGATGCGCCGCGCCGAAGGCGTCGTTCACATAAAGATCGCCGAGCCTTGCCAGCGCCTCGGAAAATTTTGGATCGTTCGCTTCTTCCCCCGGATGAAAACGCAGGTTCTCCAGCAGCGCCACGTCGCCCTCCTGCATGTGCGCCACAATTTTTCCCGGCACCTCGCCGATGGTGTCGTGACTGAAAATTACCGGCTGATTAATCAGCGTATGCAAATAATCAGCCACCGGTCGCAGGGTGTACTTGTCGACTCGTTTGGCTTTTGGCCGGCCAAAATGCGACATCAAAATCGTTTTCGCGCCATGCTCGCGCAGCCAATTGATCGTCGGCAGCGAGGCGCGGATCCGGGTATCGTCCGTGATCACAATTTTACCGTCGCGCTCCTCCACCGGCACGTTGAAATCGACGCGTACCAGAACGCGGTTTCCGCGAACCTCAAGATCGCGCAGGGTTAATTTCACCCCTTCCCCTCCTGCTCGTGCTCGTGCTCGTAATCGTAATCGTGCTCGGTTTCGGATAGATAATCCGGCGCTTCCTCGCGCAAAACATCTGCGCGATCAGAGAACCTACGCAGCAGGCCGACAAGCATTTCCACAATCCTAACGAGGCGCTCCTTCTGTGCCACCAGTGGTTCTTCTTTCGCAAGTTTGCGCACGATTAAAACGTCGAGGCAGGCCGCACATTCCAATGCCGATCCGCGCGCCATCTCAAAGAAACGCGCGCGATCTCTGGCCGAGAACTTCCCATTACCTTCCGCGATATTTAAGGGGATGCTGGTTGATGCGCGATCAAGTTGGTCTTTCGCCGCCGCCTTGGCCGAAATCGATGCGAGAAATTCGCCAACCCAGCCGCAAAAATTGATGGCTTCCCGGTAAACATCCAGCTTTTCGTGATCAAAATGGATTTTCATTTTTCAACCAGAGTCGATCACGAGCAGGAGCACGAGCACGATTATGAGAGTGCTCAAGCCCCCAGCATCTGCAGCAACTCCACGCAACGATTGCTGTAACCCCATTCGTTGTCGTACCAGCCGACCACCTTCACGAAGCGGTTGCCGAGCGTCAGCGTAAGTTTGCTGTCGAAAATGCAAGAATGCGGGTTGCCCACGATGTCTTGTGAGACCAATGGTTCATCGCTGTATTCCAGCACGGCTTTGTAGCTCTTGTCCGATGCGGCTTCTTTAAATGCCGCGTTGACTGAATCCACCGTCGCATCCTTCTCCAGCACGGCCGTGAAATCAGTCACCGAACCGTCCGGCGTAGGAATACGAAAGGCGCCGCCGTTTAGTTTCCCTTTCAATTCTGGAATCACTTCGCCGATCGCCTTCGCCGCCCCCGTGCTCGACGGAATAATGTTAATGGCAGCGGCGCGGGCGCGTCGTAAATCTTCATGTGGAAAATCGAGAATGCGCTGGTCGTTAGTATAGCTGTGGATCGTGCTCATGAACCCATGCTGCACCCCGAATTTCTGGTGCAGGACCTTCGCCAGGGGTGCAAGACAGTTCGTCGTGCAGCTGGCATTGGAAACGATCGTGTCTTTGGCCGGATCGTAAATGTCGTCGTTGATCCCGATGCAAATGGTGGCATCAGGATTTTTGGCCGGCGCGCTGATGAGCACGCGTTTGGCGCCTGCTTTGATATGTAGTTCCGCCTTGTCCCGGCTGGTGAAAAATCCGGTCGATTCCAACACGACTTCAACGCCCAAATCTTTCCAGGGCAACTTCCCCGGGTCGCGTTCCTTGAGAATTCGAATCTTGTGACCGCGAACGATGATGTTCTGCTCGTCGTAACTGATCTCCCCGTCGAATTTCCCGTGGACCGAATCCCATTTCAGCAAATGCGCGAGCGTGTGGGTGTCGGTCAGATCATTGATCGCGCGGACGCTTTTAACGTCGCTTTGTGACATGGCGCGAAGAACGTTGCGTCCGATGCGCCCGAAGCCGTTGATGCCGTAAGTTGCC
>QHQU01000089.1 GCA_003219925.1 Verrucomicrobiota bacterium | reverse complement strand
GCTAAACCGAAAGAGGTGATCGCGTTGGTCCTGGGGGATATCAGCGCTGCGTCCAAGTTTCGTTAGCGCGCGCGATGACATCGAAGCGTAAACCTCGTCGCCCGAGACTGGCGCCACACCGGCGAGCTGACGTTCGGAAGTGAAGAAACGCGCGGCGCGCAATTTTCCGTCAAGCTCGTCGTTCCAATAATTTACGAACCCAACGCGATCGTCCGTTTCGGCCGGCGGCGGGATGAGTTGCGTGTTTGGCAGCACAATCTGGGTGTTATTTTGCGTATCGATATTCATCCCGACGACGACCCGATCGTGATATCGGTCGAGCGCCGCATGGAAGCCTGGATCGCCGTCGTTCGGATTGTTGAACACCAGATCGAAGATGACCAGCCGCGCACCGGCGCCAAACAAGCGATCCAGCAAGAGGACCCAAATTTCGCGCGACCATGGCCCAGGAAAATAAAATCATCGCGCGTGGTGGTTTTGCGGCCTTCCGTGCGCAACAAGTCCTCGAAACCTTGCTCGCCCCGCCACGGTATGGAAATAAACGGCAGCGTCGGAAAAAAATGACCCACCAAAACCACCGCCGTCCAAAACGTGCAGATGGCGGCAAAGGCCAAACGACGGTGGCGCGTCAGCCAAGACATCGAACTATTTTATGAAATTACGCGGGAACAGCCAATCCGAAACGCAACCGGAGGAGAGAGGCGAGCTCCGCAGCCCGGCGAGCATGATATACTTGCAGCGCAGTGCTCGAAACCCTGATGTGTAGTTGCCATTTCAGGCATTTCTGTGGTGGCACGCGTGCCGCGTGCAAACTCTCACGAGTTGTCGCGTGCTCCTCTGCAGTCGACGCGGCTGCCGCTACAGCAGAAGGCTCGCGGAGTTCGCCCCTCCAGCCGCACGATCGACTGCACGCCTGGTCTGCGACATCATTCCCGCGTGGACGCTGAACTTCTTTGTCCGGCTTGTCGAATTCCATTGACGGAATTGCGTACCGGCAACGGCGTCATCTGGCGTTGCGAAAAATGCGATGGCCGCGCGGTTGGTCTGCACTTGCTGCGTCGCACTTTCACTCCGGAATCGATCAACCCACTTTGGTTGCACGCGATCCACCACGAAGGAAGAAGCGCCCGCCCTTGTCCATCCTGCGGAAACGCTATGTTTGAGGTCGCCCTCGACAGCAGCAGCGGAATCAAGGTCGAAGTCTGTCGAATTTGTGAATTCGTCTGGTTCGATGCCGGCGAAACACAAACGCTGCAGGCGCGCCCATTGCCGAAACCAAAACCGCAGGTTGTCTTGCCGCAAGAAGCGCGCGAGGCGATTGCACTGGCGAAAGTTCAGCAACTCGCCGAGCAAGCGCGCGGCTCGGATTTCGATAGCGCGCCACCCGACGAATGGTGGAAATCGATTGCAGCTTTTTTCGGGATGCCGGTGGAATTTGACGCGCCCGCAAAGAAACGCCGTCCCGTAGTCACCTGGTTTTTGGCAGGGCTCATCGTCACCGCAAGTGTTCACGCATTTTTTCATTTGCACGAGGCTGTCCAACTTTTCGGATTAATTCCGGCACAAGCGTTCCGGCTGCACGGCTTGACCTTTATTACCTCATTTTTTCTTCATGCCGGAATCATTCATCTCGTCGGCAACATGTATTTCCTTCTCGTTTTTGGCGATGATGTGGAAAATTTTCTGGGTCCGCTGCGCTATATCGCATTGATCGCGCTTGCCGCTTTCGTTGGGGATCTCTTGCACATTGCATCGGCCCCGGCTTCCACCATTCCCTGTATCGGTGCCAGCGGCGGAATCGCCGGTTTGATCACATTTTACGCCCTGGCATTTCCGCAGGCGAAAATCGGCTTTTTGTGGCGTTACTTTTATTATTTTCGCTGGATTCGGCTGCCAGCGTGGTTCGTTTTCGTGCTCTGGATTCTTTTCCAAATCATCGGCGCTTACGAACAAAAGATCGGAATTAGCTCGGTTTCGTCCTTTGCGCATTTGGGGGGAGCGGCTGTGGGCGTGATCGCGTGGTTTCTTACCCGGAAAAGCGCGAGTTCCGCTCAAGCTTAAGGAACACAGGGCTCCAGTCCTGTGTTCCGCAGCTTCGGTGGATCGAGCAGTCTCTTGCTCGATGTTAAAATTATAGCGCCTTCGGCGCCTGATTAACATCGCCCGCGGAGCGGCCGATCCACCCTTGGCTAATCTGCATCAGCAAAGGACTGCTCGGTTTACCTCGGAAACCGTTTGTCATTTCTTAGGGACCGCCTATTTTCCACGCCCCGGCGCGTGACGCGTCGAAAGATCTTCGCACCTACGGATAAATTTCCGTTAATCAGCGCACGAGGTCGCGCAGATCATATTATATAAGAACAGCGCGCTGAAAGGAGGCCCGAACGAAAATTCGGGAATAACAAATGCCGAGAGCAACAAACGCCCCGGCCAGTCGCGAACGGCGACGGCGGGTTTTAAGAAAAGCGAAAGGTTATCGCGGTCGTCGCTCGAAACTTTTCCGCTACGCCAAAGACGCGACGATGAAAGCCCAATATTGGGCCTATCGGGATAGAAAGACACGAAAACGCAATTTCCGCATGCTGTGGATCCAGCGCTTGAACGCAGCCGTCCGCGCTAATGGCATGACCTACAGCCGGTTCGCCGAAGGCTTAAAAGCGGCTGGTATTACTCTTGATCGCAAAATCCTCGCCGACCTCGCCGTAACCGACGAAAAGACTTTCGCCTCGATTATCGAACAAGCGAAAGGCGGACTGGAAAAGAAATCGAAGTCGACGAAAGCGGCGTAGTTGCGGTGAAGCGTTGAACCGTTGCAGCGGATTCGCTTCAACGCTTAAACTCATTTAACACCTCAACGTTCATGCATCCGCTCGAACAATTACGCGACGACGCCCTGGCCCAGATCGCCTCGGCCGCGGACGAGCGCGTTCTCGAGAGCGTGCGGGTGAGATTTCTCGGACGCAGCGGCAGCCTTTCCGAATGGAGCGACAAAATGAAGTCGCTTCCGAAAGAGGAAAAACCGACGGTTGGCAAATTATTGAATGAGGTTCGGATCGCGATCACAGCCGCAATTGAGGAGCGGCTTGAAAGTTTCCGCGCCGAGAAGGAATCAGCCGCAGTTGCCAATATCGATCTTTCGCTTCCGGGCACACCGCATGAGCGCGGCGCCCTTCATCCCCTCACGCAAATGCTGGATCGTAGCATCGCGGTTTTCCGGCGAATGGGATTCGCGCTCGCCGAAGGCCCGGACATCGAGACCGAATGGCATTGCTTTGATGCCCTCAATACTCCGTCCGATCATCCGGCGCGGAACGAGCAGGACACATTTTATCTGCCGGATGGGCGCCTGTTGCGCACCCACACATCCACAGTGCAAATCCGCGCGATGGAATCAGCGCCGCCACCCATTCGCGTCATCGCCCCGGGCGCGGCTTACCGGCGCGATGAGATCGACGCCACTCATACGACGCAGTTTCATCAGATCGAAGGTCTTTACGTGGATGAAAATGTCAGCGTCGCCGATTTGAAAGGAACGCTGGAATTTTTCCTCCGCGAACTTTTCGGTGCGGAAACGGCGGTGCGTTTTCGCCCGCATTATTTTCCTTTCACCGAACCGAGTTTTGAGATTGACGTGAAATCGAGTGCGCTGAAGGGCGGCGAACAATGGGTCGAAGTCTGCGGCTGCGGCATGGTGCATCCCGCCGTTTTCGAAGCAGTCAATCAATCGCGCCGCGATAACGCTTATGATCCGGAAAAATGGACCGGGTTCGCTTTCGGTCTCGGAATGGACCGGCTGGCGATGATTTTGTTCGACATTCCCGACATCCGCTTGTTTGCGCAAAATGATCTGCGTTTTCTGAGGCAATTCGCATGAGAAATCTCTGGAACATAGACCTGGGATCTGTGCGTCCAGCGGAGTTGCACTCCGCTGCTGATCACCGAACGGGTAGCGACAATGCACGAAGACAGCGGGCAAACTGCCCGCTGGGCGCACAGGCAGGATGCCTATGTTCCCGATTGCCACCGATTCGCATGAACGCCCAACTAATATTGCGGGTCATCCCGAGGTCGCTGCGGCGAGCGAGGGACCTCTCTCACGCGGATATCGTCACTCAGGCCATGTCGAAGTGTCATTCGAAAGTCAGGTCACCCTCGCGAAGTCCCTCACTTCGTTCGGAATGACGGAGGGGAGAATAAAATGAAATTCTCCGTTAACTGGCTGCGCGAATTCGTCGAACTCCCGCCGAGCATCGACGCGTTGGCGGAGTTGCTCACGATGTCAGGAGTCGAAATCGAAGGAATCCAGAAACGCGGCGCTGATTTCGACAAGGTCGTAGTCGCGCAGATCATGGATTCAAAACCACACCCGAATGCCGATCGTCTAACGGTTTGTGTGGTTGACGATGGCACCGGAACGAAACGCCAGATCGTTTGCGGCGCGAAAAATTACCGGGTGGGCGACAAAGTCCCGTTAGCTTTGCCGGGCGCAGAATTGACCGGCGGTCTGAAGATTCGGGCCAGCAAATTGCGCGGCGTCGAAAGCGAAGGAATGCTTTGCAGCGCGAAAGAACTCGGCGTCGCGGAAGATGCGGCCGGCCTTCTCATCCTGTCGCCAGAGGCGAAAATCGGCACGCCCATTCGCGATTTATTTCCACTCGACACCATTCTTGATGTCGAGATCACACCGAATCGCGGTGATTTGCTCAGCCATTTCGGCCTGGCACGAGAGATCGCGGCTCTGACGAACAAAAGATTTGTAGGGCAAGCGCTCCGCTTGCCATCGAAAGCGGCAGGCGATGCGCCCGCCCTACAAAAGAAAGGGATTAAGATCTCCGCCTTACGCGAATGTCCGTTTTATTCCGCGCGTCGAATCGAAAACGTAAAGATCGGGCCGAGCCCTGATTGGTTGCGCGCTAAAATCGAGAGCATAGGCATTCGCTCCATTAACAACGTTGTGGATGTTTCTAATTTTGTGATGCTCGAGCTGGGTCAGCCCACTCATGCGTTTGATGCCGATAAACTCAGGGGTGAAATAAACGTGCGACTTGCGCACGAGGCAGAAGAGTTTCTCGCCCTTGACGGAAAAACTTATGAGCTCACGCGTGAAAACCTGGTTATTGCCGATGGCGAGCGGACGGTCGGAATAGCGGGGGTGATGGGGGGCGAAGAGTCCGGTGTCACTGACTCAACCAAAAATGTGTTGCTCGAAAGCGCCTATTTTTTGCCAGCGAGTATTCGACGAACGGCGCGCGATTTGAATCTACCAAGCGATGCCAGTTACCGATTCGAGCGCGGGGTTGATCCGCAAATGATTTTGGCCGCATCAAGACGGGCCGCGGCACTAATTTGTAAAGTAGCCGGTGCCACATCGGCCGCCACTATTGGAGTTGCGGGCGAACTGCCGCCGGACCCACCAGATGTCTCGCTGCGCTACGAGGGGCTCGATCAACTCGTCGGCATTCACATCCAACCGACAACGGCCGACACAATATTGACTCGTTTTGGTTTAAGTAAGAGTAGGAGCGATTCTACCCCTCAGTCGCACTGGAAAATTCCAAGCCACCGGCGCGATCTGCAGCGCGAGGTCGATTTGATCGAAGAAATTATTCGCGCCCATGGGATCGAGAAGATTCCGAGTGCGGACCGCAGCCGGTTCACTCCGCTGAGCGAAGCCGACCGCAACTTTGATTTTGAAACAAAACTGCGCCGCGATCTAATCGCCATCGCTTTAACGGAAGCGCGCACTTCCTCATTGATTGCGCGGTCTGAACTGGCCAAAGCAACCGGCGCGATCGAACTGCGCAATCCATTGAGTGAAGATCATGTCGCTTTGCGCACGAGTTTGATTGCGGGTCTGCTCGGGGCGGTTGCGCGAAATATTCGAGCCGGGGCAGAACGAATCGCTCTATTTGAAATCGGCAACACCTTTTCGCCCCCGACCGGCGAACAGCAACGCAAACTGGCGATTGCGCTTTGCGGTCAAGCCGCGTCGGTTAAAGACTGGCGTAGTGCAAAAAAACGGCAGCTTGATTTTTTTGATTTGAAGGGCGCACTCAACGTATTGGGAACGTTTGAGTTTCGGCGTAGCAAGCAATCGGGTTTTGTCTTAATGGCCGAAATTTTTTACAAAACAGATCGGATCGGCTATGGCGGGCAGCTTTCTGCCACGACATCGATTGGAGCAAACGCGCCAGTTTTAATAGCGGAGATTGATCTGAAACGAATTGCGCAGGCCAAAGAATACACGCAAACATTCAAAGAAATGGATCGCTACCCGGAAGTAACACGCGACGTCGCGATGTTTGTCGGCCTCCAAGTAACACACGCGGAAATTCTGGCGTCGATCGCGTCGGCCAACGAGCCGTTGCTGGAGAAGGTCGAGCTGTTCGATTTATTTATGGAAAATGACGGGCAAAAAAAGCCGGACATGAAAAAGTCCCTCGCCTACTCGTTGACATACCGGGATAAAAATCGCACACTGACAAGTGAGGAAGTGAGCGCGGTGCACGCGCGGATTCGTGAACGGTTGCGGAACGAGATCGGTGCGGAATTGCGCGAGTAGTTCTTTTGAAATAACTGCGAGTTGTTGGTTGAGAGTTGAGCAGGAAACCAGTGCTTTTCTCTCAACTCTGAACTGACAATTCTCAGTGCTTTACCCTGCGTTGTTCGAGATACAGGTGAGATTCCCGAACCGATACTTCATTAACAAGGAGGCTTGGTCGCGATTTTTGGGAACATGGCATGCCTTAATTGGAAGTCAGACGCTCTCGCGAGGGTCATCCGCCCGTTACCGAAAGGGACGGGAGATCCGCCTAAACGGCATCTGCGGGGTAATTTTTTAAACCCGAGTCGAACGTTTTCGATTCGGGTTTTTTCATGCTCGTGCTCGACCCTCATCTCCCGAATGCGATTACAGCATGAACACGAGTTCGACCGGATCACACAACCATGCTAACCATTGCGACTAATGCGCGCGTTGCTCGCCCTTGAAGACGGCCGGATTTTCGAGGGCGAATCATTCGGCGCGACCGGCACACGTGTCGGTGAAGTATGTTTCAACACTTCCATGACCGGTTACCAGGAAGTGCTGACCGATCCATCATCCGCATGTGCGCGGGTTCGTTATCGAAGAGCTGAGCGAAATGCCAAGTAATTGGCGAGCCGAAGAATCGTTAGATGATTATCTGCGGCGCTGGGAAATTCCGGGCGCGCAAGGTATCGACACCCGCGCCCTTACCCGGCATCTGCGCACGCGCGGCGCGATGAAAGCCTGCCTCACTACCGAAATCACTTCGGCGGATGAAGCTGTGCAATGCGCCGTCACCGGGGAAGGCGTCGTCGGGATGGATTACGTGCGCGAAGTAACCACGCCGAATATTTTTCAATGGGATCCAGATGATCAACTGAGCCGGAAATGGTCGCTGCAAGGCGGTGATCAAGTGCTTCCGCCTATCCGGCATCGCATTGTCGCATTCGATTATGGAATGAAACGCAACATTTTACGATCGCTTCGGCAACGAGGATTCGGCGTCACCGTTGTCCCGGCCACAACCACAGCCGAAGAAGTGCTCGCGCTCAACCCGGAGGGCGTTTTTCTTTCCAACGGCCCCGGAGATCCGGAGGCGCTGCCTTACGCCCACAAGACGGTCCGCGGTTTGATTGGCCGCAAACCGATCTTCGGAATTTGTCTTGGTCATCAGGTGCTTGGTTTTGCCTCTGGCGGACGAACGTTCAAACTGAAATTTGGGCATCGGGGCGGTAATCAACCGGTCAAAGATTTGCGATCGGGGAAAGTGGCAATCACAGCGCAAAATCATGGGTTCGCGGTCGATCCGGATTCATTGCCCAAAGAAATCGAAGTGACCCATGTCAACCTGAACGACGGTACCGTCGAAGGAATGCGTCATAAAGAACTGCCGATCTTTAGTGTGCAATATCATCCGGAGGCTGCGCCTGGGCCGCACGACGCGAGTTATTTTTTCGAGCAGTTCGCGGAATTGATCGACGGACAAACGCGATAGGACCGGAATCGCTGCCGTCGCCTTTAGCGCGAAAACCGTCGAAGTTTTAGCATTGTGCTGTCTTGGTAACAGTTCTCCAGTCCATTCTCATTAACACCGGCCTTTAGGCCGGTGGATGCGAATATATAGCGGACACAGCCGTTTCAACGGCTTTCCTCATCAGGTCAGCGCGAAAGCAAGCGACGGTCGTAGCTGCCGCCGTCTCAGGCGGCAGACATAGAAGCTGGAATTGGTTCTACCGCCAGTGACGGCGGCAGCTACAACAGCAATACAACCGCTACAATTGACCATCGCGACTTTCGAGCGCACGTTTCGCCTATGTTCAATTCCACAATTCCTAAAAGTTTGAAGGTGGCAGTGGCGGCCGGATTTATTTCCGCGCTGGCGTTTTCGCCGCTCGCCCTTGCCGCGGAGCAGGGCAAGGAGAATCTCGACGCCTCGGCGTCAAAAGAAATTACAGGCGAAGTTGTCGATATGATGTGCTACGTCGATCACAACGCGATGGGTACGGAGCACGGCTCCGGTTGCGGCAAGAAGTGCATCAAGGGCGGCGGGCCGGTTGGCATTGTATCCGACGGCAAAGCCTACTTGCTCGTCGGCCAGCACAAACCAATGAACGATCAGCTTGCGGAATACGCGGGCAAAACCATTACGGTCAAAGGCAAAATGGCTGAGCGCGGTGGCGTCGCCATGCTGGAGAACGCAGAGATCGAGAAGAAATAGCTGCCGTTTCGAAATTCACGCGGCGCGCATTTGGAAAATTTGCGCGCCGTTTTGTTTTAGCGCATCGCGTCCAACAGTTCGGTCATTCCGAGCCCCTAGTGCTTCGGGCCGAGGGATCTCGCGATTGCTCGCAACGTCGTACAAATCTTGCGTGATCTCTCACCAATCGAGAGCTCCCCTACATTCGTTCGGGGTGACGCTGTTACCACGCTCTGCCTCACACGAACTTTGTGTGATCGCTCAACGCCCGTGAGGTGCTCGCTTGGGTAGGATGGCCGACTTCCGGCTCTCCGAGTTACGAAACACCCAAACATCGGCGGCTTGGCAGCCGCTGTTGCCGGTCAAGAGAGCTTCCGAACAAGCTACCGCCATTTAAGCGCCTTTCGGATTGACAGCATTGTTCGCGCGCAGCGACAGCACTTCTCGTAGCATCCGTAGACTGTCGTGAACAAATCGCACCTTGCTACCTTCATGATGATTCCACCGCACTGGAATTTCCCTGAGCCGCAATCCCGCTCGTTGCGCGAGCAAAAGCAACTCCACGTCAAAGCCAAATCCGATGATTTTCGCGGCCTCGATAATTGGTCGACACGCTTCCATCCGAAAGGCTTTGAAGCCGCATTGTGTGTCCCAAAAAGGCAGACCAGTCGCGACGCGTACCAGCAAATTAAAAACGCGCCCACCTTGTTCGCGTCGCCACGGCTGCCGGTTTCCAATTAGTTTGCGATTAAGCGCGCGCGAACCAAAGGCAATATCCACTTCACCCCGCGCGATCGGTGCAACAATTTTTGGGAGCTCATCAATCGGCGTCGAAAGATCGGCGTCGAAAAAAACCGCAATCGGTTTCGTAGCACTCAACAACCCGCTTCTGACCGCCGCACCTTTTCCGCGATTCGGAAAATTTTCGAGCAATTGAATTGCTACCGACGACGGCACCGCGGCAACTTTGCGAATCACTTCGCCAGTGGAATCCGTTGAGCCATCGTTGATCACGATCAATTCGCTAGCTGGGCTTACTTTTTCCAGATAAGCGATGCTCGTCGCCAGCGTATCGCCAATGCGCACTGCCTCATTGAAGGCAGGGATGACAACGGAAATCGCAGGAAGCATGAATGGAAGTAGCCCCAAGCGTCTCGCTTGTGACTACGCAATTCGCAAGCTGTTAGCTCGCGCTACTTCATTTGTAAATTTCGATTACGAACTTCCCGTCCTCGCGGACATGGCCTCGATACATCCCGCTGGTATTAAATGGCAGTGCCACATTTCCATTTTTGTCCACGGCAATGAGACCGCCGGTACCGCCAAGCTTTTCGGCGTGAGCCAGAGCGCGCTCGGCCGCTTCGGACAGTGACATTCCACGCAATTCCATCAACGCAGAGACCTGATGCGCCACAGCTGCGCGAATGAAAAATTCGCCATCCCCGGTGCATGATACGGCGCAGGTCGCGTTGTCGGCGTAAGTTCCCGCGCCGATCACTGGCGAATCACCTACTCGACCTGGAAGTTTGTTGTTAATTCCGCCGGTCGACGTCGCGGCGGCAAGATTTCCCTGAGCGTCTCGCGCCACTGCGCCCACCGTTCCATGATGTTCGAGATCGGAGGTGATAAATTTTTTGCTGCCGTCGGCGCCAGCTTTCTCCGCCGCCTTCATTTTCTGCAACGCGTCCCAACGATCCTGCGTGAAAAAATATTTCGCATCGACCAATTCGATCCCGTTGCGTTTGGCGAATTCCTCAGCGCCGGCTCCGACCATCATCACATGCTTGGATTTTTCCATGACGGCGCGTGCCAGCACAATTGGATTGCGCACATGCTCGATCTGAGCAACCGCACCCGCGGCCAAGGTTTTTCCATCCATGATCGCGGCATCCATTTCGTTTGTTCCCGCGCTCGTAAAATATGAGCCTTTGCCGGCGTTAAAATGCGGATCGTCCTCCAGCACCCGAACCGCAGCTTCAACCGCATCAAGACTCGAGCCACCGCCCTGCAAAACTTCGCGGCCCGCCCGGAGCGCGTTTTCTAATCCCGCGCGATATTCCTGCTCTTTCTCCGGCGTCATTTTGCTTCGCTCGATCGTGCCGGCGCCACCATGCACCACGAGTTGGAATTTTTGCCCGGTCATTCTTGGTGAGATTTCCTGCGCCTGCGCGACCATTCCGCAAAGAGCGAAAGCAAGACAACGGATCGCCAGCCAAGTCAACTTCACCATATCCAACGAAACAACGTGATTGTTTTTAATCCGCGCGCAATCTCGGTGGCCGGACGAAATTTTCTTCGCCGCCAGAGGTGGCGATTTCGTCCCCTCAAGCGACTGATTCTGCCGGCGCGATCCATGAAACGTGCAGCGGTCGAGTTCATCGGGCCATTTTTTGGACGAACTATTCTGCGTCTCGAGCCATCAAGTTTGATGTATGCCAACACCCACACGGAAATTAGTGTGCGCGAAATTCACCCTGCCGAAGTAGTGCGTTTGCCGCCCCACCCCTTCCGAACACAGACATCGTCTGGCGAACTAAGAGTTGGCCCAGCTTTTGTTTTCGAAATTCCGAACGTGAACTTTTGGGGTTATTATGGCGGCGCTGTTGTTACCGCTGACAACGCGGTGCTGGCCGATCTCTCTCCGGAGGTTTGGGGTCCAGCGAACCATCCAATTTATTCGCGCTGGCATTTGCCAAAGTCGCGGTTGCTCAGCGGTCGAATCGCGATTGGGGTCACGCCGGAGGCAGGCGGAAATTACTATCACTGGCTACTCGATTTGGTGCCGAGAGTTCTTTTGCTCAAACACGCAGCCCAAAATTTTTCCAACTACGACGCGCTCTTGCTCAACGGTTCGCGAGCGAATTACGAACGCGAAATCCTGGCTGCGCTTGGAGTGCCCCCGGAGAAAATTCGCTATGTTGATTCGCGCGAACGTTTCCAAATCGCATCGGCTGTTTTTCCTTCCATGGATATCAACGTTATTGCTCCATGGAAGGTTCACGGACTACGCGACCTCCCTTTTTCCGGCAAACAAAACCAGCATCGCCGCCTTTATCTTTCGCGGGCACGCGCCGCAGTTCGCCGGATCGCGAATGAAAACGAAATCTCAGAGATCTTGCGGCATCGGAATTTCGAAATTGTCGAAGCCGAAAATCTTTCCTGGCGGGAACAGGCAAACTTGTTCGCCGGCGCGAGTGTGATTGTCGCGCCACATGGCGCGGCGCTGGCCAACATCGTGTTTTGCAAGCCTGGAACGCGCGTGGTGGAGATCAGTACCCGCGCCGGCTATCGTGATTGGTATTGGCAGCTCGCCGCAGTTGCCGGGCTCTCCTACGAAGTAATGGAAGCACAGCGATCGGGATCCTTTTCGGGACCGTATGAGATTGCCGATATGATTGTCAGCCGTGAAAATCTCGAACGTCTCCTCGAAAGCCTGTGAGCGTGGCGAGTGCGCGCTAGCATTTGTATCGCATTTTCCTCTTTTCCGCCTGAGGAAGTAAGGCACGTTCCGTAAACATGCCGACCGAAGATTCTGAAAACGATCCGCCAATCATTCCGGCAAATCCGGTCGTCGTAGTTCAAGGCGTAGGGCATCTCAGCCGCGAATTCATGCGCGAAGTGGGAAGTCTGTTCTGGTTCATGGTTCAGACACTGGACGAAACAGTAGAGCGGATTCGCGATGGGCGTGTTCCATTTCGTGCCTCAAGTTTCTTCCGCCACTGCCAACGAGCCGGTGTTGGCTCGGTTCCGCTGGTCGGTCTGGTTTCATTTTTTCTCGGCCTGACCATGGCTTTGCTAACCGGATACCAATTGCAGCGCTTCGGCACCGAGCGTCTCGTGCCCGGACTGGTTGCAATCGCTTTTACGCGTGAGTTAGGTCCGTTAATTACCGGAATCATGCTGGCGGCCCGCATCGGCGCCGCTTTTACGGCTGAGTTGGGAACGATGCAGGTTTCCGAAGAAGTGGAGGCAATCGAAGCGATGGGAATTGGCCCACTCCGGTTTCTGGTCGCACCGCGGTTGCTCGCGCTTTTTCTTCTCATGCCATGTCTCTCGACCATTGCGAATCTGGCTGCGATCTTCGCCAGTTGTCTCATCTCTCGCGCTTATTTCAGCATTGCCTTTGTCTATTTTCTCGACCTTGTCCGCGACGCTCTTCTCATTCGTGACATCGTCACCGGCGTCCTGAAAAGTTTTCTCTTTGGTTTGCTCATCGGTGGGATCGCCTGCTATCGAGGCCTTAGCGTAAAGGGCGGTGCGGCCGGAGTCGGTACCGCCACCACTTCCAGCGTCGTTACCTCCATCGCCACGGTGATTGGGTTCGATACCATGTATAACATCGTTTACACCGTCTTCTTTCCCACATGAGCACGGCCAACTCCTACATTGCCGAACTCCGTGAGGTGACGAAGCGATTCGAAGAAAAAACAGTGCTCGACCATGTTTCATTGAAAGTCCGGTCCCAGGAGCGCCTCGTCATTCTGGGTCAGAGCGGCAGCGGCAAAAGTACCATCCTTCGCCTCATCCTCGGGATTTTGATGCCGGACGAGGGTTCTGTTTTTTTCAAGCAATTTGAAATCACGCGTCTGCCACGGCGCAAGTTGCAGCGGATTCGGCGTCACATCGGCATGGTTTATCAGTACTCGGCCTTGCTCAGTTCACGCCCTGTCCGCGATAATGTCGCACTTCCCCTGGAAGAATTGACCGACAAATCGCGCGAAGAGATTGACAAAATTGTCGATGAAAAACTCGAGCTGGTGGGAATGAAAGATTCCAAGAACCTGATGCCTTCCGAGTTAAGCGGCGGGATGAAGAAACGCGTTAGCCTGGCCCGTGCGCTCGTTCTCGAGCCGGAACTGATTCTTTTCGACGAACCTGTGGCGGGGCTGGACCCGGTGATGGCTTCGGTAATTGACGAGTTGGTTATCAACCTGAGCGAAAAGTCGAAGGTCACTTGCGTTGTTGTGACCCATGAAATGGATAGCGCCTTTCGCATCGCCACCCGCATGGCTATGCTGTATCACGGCAAGATTATTGAGGAAGGCACACCTGAGGAAATGAAGAAATCACGTAATCCGGTGGTTTCTCAATTCTTAACCGGCAGCACCGAAGGCCCCATTTTGGAAGAAACAAAGGATGCAATTACAACGTAACGAAGTTCTAACCGGTATACTCGTCGTCGCCACCCTC
>QHQU01000088.1 GCA_003219925.1 Verrucomicrobiota bacterium | reverse complement strand
AGGGCCGATGTCTTCATCTTGTTATAATTTTTTTGCGGATCGCGCAGTTCGACCTTGGTGCGCGAGGCTTGGGCGAGACTGGTTTCGAGGGCGAGAATCTTTTTCGCGTGCTCGCCGGCGGCTTTAGGCTCCTCGCCCAGCAAGGTCAGCATCTTGGTCACATGCTGCACGTATTGATCACGCAGTTTCTTCGAGTCGTCGTCTGTCTTGGTGTAGTAATCGCGGTCGGGCAGGCCGAGGCCACCCTGGTAAGCCTGCGCGATAACCATCGTGCTGTTCTTATCGTCCTGGCCGGAAGTGAAACCGAAGAGAGAGGTGACCCCGAGGGTGTGCAGATGCGCAATCTCCTTCAAGACGTCATTGCGATCCTTTACCCCATCGATTCGCTTGAGCTCGTCGCCTAACGGTCTGGCGTGCGCCACCTCAACCTTCGCTTCGTCCATCCCGCTGGCATAATAATCGCCGACCTTTTTTGCGTCCGGACCGGTCGCAGTCGTTTCCTTGGCCGCGCGTTCGGCTACGTCGTGAAGCGCGTCGTTATTTTTTTCGATTAACTGATTGAAGCTGCCCCAGCGGGAATATTCCGGGGGAATTGGCGTGCGTTTGATCCAGCCGCCATTGGCATACAAAAAGAAATCGTCACAAGGCTTCACCGAAGTGTCCATGTTGCGGGTGTCGAAAGGCGGCTGCGGATTCTTGTCCTCGGGCGTTGGAGTAGTGATTTCTCCCTGCGTTTGCGCAACTGGACTGGTGAGTGGTGGCGGACTTTTCTCTGCCGGAATTTTGCCCGCGGTTTGGACATTCGGCGGTGGAGTGACTGTGGCCAGCGGCGGAGATTTTTGCGGCTCGGTCTGCGCCAGAGCGGTTGCAGCCGTCAGCACGCCCAGAAGAGTCAGGCACGTTCGATTTCGCATCCGGCACGAAAGGCGAGAACGCGGTTATTGTCCAACAGGAACCAACCCGCGCCGCACTGTGACGAAATGAGCTCGCCTTACTGGCGTGTCTTAGCGTCGAGTCACCCTCTCATTAACACCCTGCTTTAGCTGGGTGTTAACGATGTCTGAGCGAGCCCAACCGCTTCAGCGGTTTTTTTGTTGTGAGCAAGTTAACCGCTCAAGCGGTTGTGATGGTAGACTCGGCCATGCACCTCGCTGAAGCGAGGTGTTAGTGAAATGAGAGATAACCCAGCAACGCTAAACACTATGCAAGCTAAGACGGCGCTCAAAGTGGTGCGGCGCGAAAGGCACCAAAAGACCGCGCGAAAACCAGCGAAAGTGCGATTATTATTAGAACGAGAAAGCGAGCAGGGGAGATATTACGTGATTATTATTTGGAAAATGTGTATGCCACGGTCAAATGAGCCCGCGTCCATTGAAGGCGATGGCATTCATCCTGCATCCTTTTTCTGATGATGAGCTTACGTCGTCTCATTTTGTGCACGATTGGCAGCTGCTTTTTCGTTAGCCAGCTGATCGCTGCGGTCGAGTGGCAGGTCATCAAAATCAACGGCCGTGATTTCCTCACTGTCGATAACATCGCGAAATTCTATGGTTTCCCGAACCCGACAATCGACGGAAGAAATGTCGATCTGAACAACGGCAAGAATGAAATGCAATTTCACATCGACAGCCGGGAGATGCTGATCAACGGCGTGCGCAATTGGTTGAGTTTTCCGGTGTTCGTTCACGACGGGAAAATCGTCGTCTCGCGCATCGATCTCGCCAAAACCCTCGAACCGCAGTTGCGCCCGAACATGATCCAAAAGCTCGCCCGTGTCCGAACGGTTGTGCTTGATCCCGGTCACGGCGGTTTCGATAAAGGCGCGATCAGCGGTTATGGCTATGAAAAGGATTACGCTCTCGATCTGGCGCGACTGCTCCGGCCGTTGCTACAGGCGAAAGGCTTTCGCGTGATCATGACCCGCGAAAGCGATGTTTTCGTGCCGTTGGAATTGCGCGCGAGAATTGCCAACGCCACCAGCGATTCAATTTTCGTTAGCCTGCACTTCAACGCCACCGATCGCGATCCAATCGCGAGCGGTTTCGAAATTTATTCGCTCACCCCGCGCGGTGCGCCCTCCACTTATGAGGATGGCCTCACTCTGGCATCGGTAAATATTCAAAACGGTACCGAAGAAGACGCCGCCAGCGTCGAGCTTTCCTGTTGCATTTATCACTCGCTCCTGGGCCAGATTGGCGAGTTTGATCGCGGAATTAAACGCGCCCGCTTCGCCGTCCTGCGCTTAACCAAAATTCCAGCCGTGCTCATAGAAGGCGGCTTTCTGACTGAGCGTGGCGAAAGCCGGTTGATTGCCAATCCCGGGTGGCGACAACAATTGGCTGATGCCATCTGTGCTGGGATCGACAGCTATCGGGCGCTGGCCAATAGCAAGAAGCCTCCGTTAGTGGTGGCTGATTATCGGCGGCAAAAGCCCGGCGCCCCTGCACCGCAAAAAGACACGCTGGTGGATCCGGCAGCTCCGCCAACCTTGTCGCTCAATATGTTATATTCTGAGCGGCCGGCGGAAAATTCCACCCCGCTTCAAACACCAACACCATCGCCGATCGGCACCGCGCCAGCCGAGCCATAACGGTAAATCTGTAGGGCGGGGTGTCGCCCGCAAATCTGCGATCACCGGATTCGCGGCAGGAGAAACTTTCGCTGCCGAAACGACCGCCTCCACAGCTGAAGCCGTCAGTTTTTTAACGATGCCGGCTCAGTACGTTATCTAGAGAGCCGAAACTTGACGGCTTTAAGCCGTCAAGTTTGTGCGAAGCGGAGCGGATTTCCTAATATGTTGACGCTCGCAATGAGTCTCTCTAGCCTCGAATTCAACCTGAACCGAAAGGACTTATGAAAAAATACATGACTTATGCAATGATCGCATTCTTTGCAACAATCACTATCTCGTTAGCCGCGCCGGACAAAGGTGCTGTAATGGCAAAAGAACAGGCCGCCTGGCAGGCATTCAAAGACAAAAACGCCGACGGCTTCAAGAAAGTGGTGCACGCGGACTTCCGCGGAGTTTACGACGAGGGCGTTTCCGATATGCAGAAGGAATTGGACGATATGAAGAAGTGGGACATGAAATCGTTCACCATCAGCGATTACAACATCGTTTCGGTTGGAACTGATACCGTCATGAGCACCTACAAGGTCGTTGTCGAAGGGACCTATGATGGAAAAGATGCCTCCGGCACCTTCAATGCCGGATCGGTTTGGAAAATGGCAAAGGGCGGATGGCAGGCGATTTTCCACACCAATGTGAAACAGGCGGCAGCCGAAAGGTAGGGAAAAGAGCCAGGGAGCAAGGAGCAGCGAGCCATAGTTGTAGAGGCGCTTGTGCCAAGCGCCTCTCGAGGACTCGGCGTTTGATACAAACGCCACTACAATTCTTCGTGGCATTGACTTGCAACGAGCTAGTCTTATTCTGAAACAAATACTGCGGGGGAGCCGAATGGCTGAGAGGTCCGGTAGTGGGACGACCCCTTGAACCTGATGCGGGTAATGCCGACGCAGGGAGCGAGGAGTCCAGCCATGCGATCTCCGCATGGTTTTGTTTTATGAAGCGCAATTTTTTATTGGCTGTTGTAGGGCAAGCGCATCGCTTGCCATGGGTTGATGAAAACGGCAGGCGAAGCGCCCGCCCTACAAAAATATGATTCCGCACTGCCAATGAGCATCCCTCCGAAAATCGATGTAGCCGGGATCGATGATCCCGGAAATCCCACACAGAATGGAGGGGCACGCGCCGTCGTGTCCCAAACTAACAACGAAAACGCATCGCCCCCGAATGCGTTGCCAAACAGCAAAAAAGTCTACATTTCCGGTCAAGTGCATCCCGACGTGCGGGTTCCGTTTCGCGAAATCTCGTTAGCGCCAACCAAAACAACGTCCGGCGCGATGGAGGTAAACGAGCCGGTGCGCGTTTACGACACTAGCGGTCCATGGGGCGATCCAAGCGTGACGCTTGACCCAATACAAGGGCTTCCGCCCTCGCGCCGCGATTGGATCCTGAAGCGTGGCGATGTGGAAGAAATCGCCGGACGAGTCGTCCAGCCGATCGATGACGGATATCTCTCCGAGACGCATGCTGCGCATGCGAAAAGCAAACGCCCGTCGAACTCAAACGGAAGCTCCAAGCTCCAAGCTCCGGGCTCCAAGCTGCTGCGAGCAAAGCCCGGTAATTGCGTCACGCAATTGGCTTACGCACGGCGTGGCATCATCACGCCGGAAATGGAATTCATTGCCGTCCGAGAGAATCTCGGACGCGCTCAGCGATCAGAGGTCAGCGATCAGAGGTCAGAGGACGCGGGGGCGGGATTTGAACCCGCGCACGGAAAACTCCGGGGAGCACAGGCTGCCAGCCTGTCCAGCGAAGCTGCCAGCTTCGCTGCTAACGATTTAAGAAAACAACACGCTGGTGAGAGTTTCGGTGCCAACATCCCACGCGTAATTACTCCCGAGTTTGTTCGGTCGGAGGTCGCGCGGGGACGCGCCATCATTCCAGCCAACATCAATCACCCCGAAAGCGAGCCGATGATCATTGGCCGCAATTTCCTGGTGAAGATCAACGCCAACATCGGCAACAGCGCCGTGGCGTCGTCGATTGAGGAAGAAGTTGAAAAGATGCGCTGGGCGACAAAGTGGGGCGCCGACACCGTGATGGACCTCAGCACCGGCAAAAACATTCACGCCACCCGGGAATGGATCATCCGCAACTCCCCGGTGCCGATCGGCACGGTGCCGATTTATCAGGCGCTCGAAAAGGTCGGCGGCCGCGCCGAGGAACTGACCTGGGAAATCTATCGCGACACTCTGGTCGAACAGGCGGAGCAGGGGGTCGATTACTTCACCGTCCACGCAGGGGTACTATTAAGGTACATCCCCATGACGGCCCGCCGGGCGACCGGGATCGTCTCGCGAGGCGGCTCGATCATGGCAAAATGGTGCCTGGCGCATCATCAGGAAAGCTTTCTCTACACCCATTGGGACGAGATCTGCGAGATCATGGCCGCCTACGACGTCAGCTTTTCCATCGGCGATGGCCTGAGGCCTGGCAGTATTGCCGACGCAAATGATGAGGCTCAGTTTGCCGAGTTATACACGCAAGGCGAGTTGACCCAGCGCGCCTGGAAACAGCATGTGCAAGTGATGAACGAAGGCCCCGGTCATATTCCGATGCACATGATCAAAGAGAACATGGAGAAACAATTATCCTGGTGCGCCGAAGCGCCGTTCTACACCCTCGGGCCGCTCACCACCGACATCGCCCCCGGCTACGATCACATCACCAGCGCGATCGGCGCGGCCATGATCGGCTGGTATGGCTGCGCCATGCTTTGTTACGTCACGCCGAAAGAACATCTCGGTTTGCCGAACAAGAAGGATGTGAAGGACGGCGTTATCGCCTACAAGATCGCCGCTCACGCGGCTGATCTAGCCAAAGGACATCCCGGCGCGCAATACCGCGACAACGCTATTAGTAAGGCGCGCTTCGAATTTCGCTGGAAAGATCAGTTCAATTTGTCGCTCGATCCCGAAACCGCCCGTTCTTTCCATGATGAGACTCTTCCCATGGAAGGGGCGAAATCAGCCCATTTCTGCTCGATGTGCGGTCCTCATTTCTGCAGCATGAAAATAACGGAAGATGTGAGGAAATATGCTGCAGAAAGGGGAATCGACGAGAGGTCCGCAATTGAAGCGGGCTTAGGCGAAAAGGCCGAAGAATTCCAGCACAGCGGAGCAGAAATTTATTCTAAACCATGACGAACGGAGCCGACTGGGGTGAGGCGACATAGACGGTCAAGCCCGCGACGCAGCGGGCGAAGTTGATGGGCATCAGCTTCGTCAAACTCTTCCCCAAGAAGGCGCGAAGACCGCGCATTTCTGTTCGATGTGCGGACCGCATTTTTGCAGTATGAAGATAACGGAAGACGTAAGAAAATACGCAGCCGAGCAGGGGATTACGGAAGAAGCCGCAATCGAAAAGGGACTCAAACAGAAGGCAACTAAGTTCAACGAAGCCGGCGCGGAAATCTACGCGAAGACGTAATGTCCGGGGGATCGCACGCGTCTGCGTGCTCGTGGTGGCGTTTTCACCATCATGGAATTTGAAATCTTAACAATGCCTGCTCCGCGACCAACCAGACCCAGAAAAAGTTGGTAACGAGATCGCCGCGAGGGTTGTCACATAAACTCATGGGGTGGGCTGCGTACTGGGCTGGGATTGGTGTCGGATCGAGTCGAAGAGGTGTTTTCACGTCGGAGCAAACGTTGGCGCGCGATCGCGCGCTGGAGCGTTATCAGCCGCAGTTGCCGGACTGGATCCGTCTGGGCGCAACCGGTGTCCGCCTCTTTTTGGTCCTAAGCGGCTACTTTATTACCGCGTCACTGCGGCGCGCGCGAGATCGAATGGACGCGGGGGACTTATCGGTCGGCAGGACGATGGCCGCATTTTACTGGCGGCGCCTGCTTCGCACCGGGCCGGCCTATTTTGTGTTCGCGGGGATTGCCTTATTGCTCAATCTCGGCGCAATCCGTCACTATTGGCCGTGGGTTTTCACCGGCACAGTGGATTGGCTGATTGCCCTGAACAATGAATGGCCATTGGCGATCTCGCATCTGTGGTCGATTTGCGTGCAGGAGCAATTCTATTTGTTTTGGCCGCTGCTCATTTTGCTGTTGCCGCGCAGATGGGTGCTGTCCGCGATTATTGCAGTCGCGTTTGCCGGCATCGGGTTTCGAATCGGGTGCGTGATTTTTTCAGCGCCGATCATTGCCCGATGGGTGTTGCCGTTCGGCAGCCTCGACTCGCTCGCGGCCGGCGCAGCGCTGGGCTGGTGGGGCGGTCGATTGCGCGCATCGCGCGGCGGCTGGCTGCTCGCGTTGATCTGTTTGTCGATGTTAACTGTGGCGGCGGTCTTGCGAAATAGCGACCCGACGAAACTGAAATCGGTCTTGGTAGAACCACTCGAGGCCGGCGCGTTTGTGATTTTGGTTGCGCGGACGGCGACAGGTTTCGATGGAAACATCGCGCGTTTCCTGAGTAATGCCGGTCTCGTGTTCGCCGGACGAATCAGCTACGGACTTTACATTTACCACATCCTGGTGGCGATGGTTTTCAATCGCTGGATGCCATCGCAAATGCGATTCCTGATCACGATACCTTCTCTGCGTTTGCTCGTGTTCGGGATTGCTACCCTATTCACTGCGGCGTTGTCGTGGCGATTTTTGGAACAACCGATAAACAGGCTGCGTGGCGAAAAAACGAGAAAAGCTCT
>QHQU01000087.1 GCA_003219925.1 Verrucomicrobiota bacterium | reverse complement strand
GGCAGCGAAACGGTGGTGGTCAATTTGACATACTGCCGATTCGGTGTCATTTTTGTCGTCTTCGCCGTCGGCTGGAGACTTAACATTTCCCCCGGAGACTGGAGGCGTTTCCCCTGACGTCCGACAGTTGCCACCGCTAGCAGAGAACTAATTATGTCAGAACGGGCAGAGCGCATTCATTTCGGAAGCATCAAAGAGGGCATTGAGCCGCCAAATCTCATCGAGGTTCAGCTGAACTCGTACGTCGATTTTTTGCAAAAAGACGTGCCGCTGGCCAAACGCAAGAACTATGGCTTGCAGGCTGTCTTCAAGGAAGTTTTCCCGATCCAGAGTTACGACGAAAAAGCGACGTTGGATTTTAGTCATTACGAGATCGGCGAGCCAAAATTGGCTGCGTTGGAAGCGCAACGAGAAGGGCAGACTTTCAGCGCACCGCTGCACGTCACTTTCCAGCTCAAGGAGGAAAAAGGGACCAAGGAAGAGAAAGTCTATATGGGCGAGATCCCGCTCATGACGCCTCAGGGAACGTTCGTGATCAACGGGGCGGAGCGGGTGGTTGTTTCCCAGCTGCATCGTTCACCCGGGATCGCCTTTGAATCATCGGTGCACCTCAACGGCAAGGTGCTTTACAGTTTTCGCATCATTCCCGATCGCGGCTCGTGGATCGAAGTGCAATTCGATACCGCCGACCTCCTCTACATCTATCTCGATCGCCGGAAGCGCCGCCGGAAATTTTTGGCCACCACTTTTCTGCGCGCTCTCGGGTATGGCCCCGATGAAGACGTCATCAAACTTTTTTATAATATCGAGACGCTGAAATTGAGCGAGAAGCTCGACGAAGAAATGCTCACGACCAAGGTGCTGACGGCGGAGGTGCGCGACGGCGAGGTCACGGTGGCGCGCGCGTTTGAGCCGCTCACGCTCGCGACTGTTCGCCAGATCATGGCGCTCGGGATCAAGGAAGCGAAGGTGATCGACATTTCAACGGACGACACGGTGGTGAAGGCGTTGAGGAAAGATCCGGCTCACGATCAGGAAGAAGCGCTTAAGGATATTTACCGCCGTCTGCGCCCGGGCGATCCGCCAACGGTGGCCAACGCGCGCGCGCTTTTGAAACGACTGTTTTTCGACCCGAAGAAATACGATCTCGGACGAGTCGGGCGCTATAAGTTGAACCAAAAACTCGGGATCGACGTGGATCTGAACGAGCGAATTTTGACGGACAAGGATTTTATCGCCGCAATCAAATACCTGATCAATCTACGCCGTGGCGAAGGCACGCTCGATGATATCGATCATCTGGGGAGCCGGCGCGTTCGCACCGTCGGAGAGCTGCTGGCCAATCAATGCCGCGTCGGTCTGGCGCGAACGGAGCGTCTGGTGAAAGAGCGCATGACGTTGTTCGACATCAACATCGACGGGATGACTCCGCAAAAGTTGATCAATCCCAAGGCGCTCAGCGCGGTCATTCGCGATTTCTTTGGTCGCTCACAGCTTTCCCAATTCATGGATCAGACGAATCCGCTGGCGGAGCTAACTCACAAGCGTCGGCTTTCGGCGCTGGGACCAGGCGGTCTCTCGCGTGATCGTGCCGGATTCGAAGTGCGCGACGTTCATCCCTCGCATTACGGACGGATTTGCCCGATCGAGACGCCGGAAGGGCCGAACATTGGATTAATCAGCTCGATGTCGACCTTTGCCCGAATCAACGAATTTGGGTTTATCGAAACGCCTTATCGCAAGGTTCACAACGGCCGCGTTACCGACGAAGTGGAATATCTCACCGGCGATCGCGAAGAAAATTATCTGGTGGCGCAGGCGAACGCTCCGATTGATGGCCGGGGACATTTCACCGGCGAAAAAGTTTCAGTGCGTTACCGTGGCGACTTTCTCGAAGTCGAACCTTCGAAGGTGCATTACATGGATGTGTCGCCGAAACAGCTGGTTTCGGTGGCGGCGGGATTGATCCCATTTTTAGAACATGACGACGCTAACCGGGCGCTCATGGGTTCAAACATGCAGCGCCAGGGCGTGCCGCTGATTGTGAACGAAGCGCCGTTGGTCGGCACCGGTCTTGAGGGCAAGGTCGCGCGCGATTCGCACGCGGTTCTGATTGCGTCCGATAGCGGAAAAGTTGCTTCGGTCACGGCCGATCAAATTGTGGTGACAAAAGACGGTCACATGCCGGAAGGGCGCAAGAAATTGAAGACCGATTCGGAGGCGGGCGTTCATGTTTACGAATTGCGCAAATTCATGCGCTCGAACGCCGGCACGTGTGTGAACCAGAAGCCGATCGTGAAAAAAGGTCAGCACGTGAAGCGCGGCCAGATCATCGCCGACGGACCGAACACCGATCACGGCGAACTAGCGCTTGGCCGCAATGTCCTGGTCGCGTTCATGCCTTGGAATGGCTACAACTTTGAAGACGCCATCATGATCTCGGAGAAGGTGGTGAAGGAAGATATCTACACTTCCATTCACATCGACGAGTTCGAGATCGGGGCACGCGATACCAAGCTCGGGCCGGAAGAAATCACGCGCGATATTCCAAATGTCAGCGAAGAAGCGCTGCGCAATCTGGGACCGGACGGGGTGGTGCGGGTCGGCGCGGAAGTGAAACCGGGCGACATTCTCGTCGGCAAAATTACACCGAAATCCGAAACGGAACTGGCGCCGGAAGAACGATTGTTGCGCGCTATCTTCGGTGAAAAAGCCGCCGACGTGAAAGACACGTCGTTGACTGTTCCATCCGGCACTTACGGCATCGTGATGGATGTGAAGGTTTCCTCGCGCCGCGAAGTCTCGCGCGAGAAATTGACACCGACGGAAACAAAACGTCAGCTCAAAACGATCACGGAAGACCATCGCAAGAAGAAGGAAGGGTTGACGGAACAGTTAACCGATTCGCTTTCCAATATCTTGCTGGGCGAAAAAATTCCGCTCGATGTGGTGAACGCGCAGACTGGCGAAATCATCATCCCGGCGAATCGCAAGATTACCAAGACGCTATTGCGCAAGCTGGCGAACGTTTACGATCACATCGAGATCGATCCCTCGCCCATTCGGAACAAGATCCGGGAGATCATTGCCTCGTACGAACACAAGTTTGCCGAGCTCGAGTTGGAACGGGAACGCGCGATGGACCGGGTGGAGAGCGGCGACGATATCGATCCCGGTATCATTAAACAGGTAAAAGTTTACATCGCGAGCAAGCGCAAGCTTTCGGTTGGCGACAAGATGGCTGGGCGCCACGGCAACAAGGGCGTGGTCGCGCGCATTGTGCCGGAAGAAGATATGCCCTTTTTGCCGGATGGAACGCCGGTGGAAATCGTGCTTAATCCGCTGGGTGTGCCAAGCCGTATGAATGTCGGTCAGGTGCTCGAAACCCATCTTGGTGTGGCCGCAAAAGCGCTCGGCTTCCGCGTGGCGACACCGGTCTTCGACGGAATTCCTGAAAGCAAGATCCGCGAGTATTTGAAGGACGCGAAAAAAGTCGAGGGCTTCAGTTGGGTGCATGAAAATGGCAAGGCCCGGTTGTTCGATGGGCGCACTGGCGACGCCTTCGATCAGGAAGTGGTGGTCGGCTACATCTACATGATGAAGCTCGGTCACCTCGTGGCCGATAAAATTCACGCGCGTGCGGTTGGTCCCTATTCGCTCGTCACGCAGCAGCCACTGGGCGGCAAGGCGCAGTATGGTGGACAGCGTTTCGGCGAAATGGAGGTGTGGGCGCTGGAAGCGTACGGTGCCGCTTACACTCTTCAGGAGTTGCTGACCGTGAAATCCGACGACGTGCAAGGACGCACCCGGATTTATGAATCCATCGTGAAAGGTGATAACTCGCTCGAAGCGGGCACCCCGGAATCTTTTAACGTGCTGATTAAGGAAATGCAGAGTCTCGGGCTCGACGTCAAAGTTGGCGGTCAGGCTCCGACCAGTGTTTTCGATGGCGCATCCTAAATACACTTTTCTAAATAGGGGAACTTAAGACACATCAATGAACGAACATTCCTGGCGGGAGTTAGTAGGCGAAGAGAGGGCAGTTGGATTTGATCAGGTCGCGATTGGCGTGGCCTCGAGCGATACCATGCGCTCGTGGAGCAAGGGCGAAGTTAAAAATCCAGAGACGATCAATTACCGGACATTTAAGCCGGAGAAAGGCGGACTTTTTTGCGAACGAATCTTTGGGCCGACGCGTGATTGGGAATGTTCCTGCGGGAAATACAAGCGGATCAAACACAAGGGCGTCATTTGTGACCGCTGTGGCGTGGAAGTGACCCTGGCGCGGGTCCGGCGCGAGCGAATGGGGCACATTGAGCTGGCGGTGCCGGTTTCGCACATCTGGTTTTACAAATGCATGCCCTCGCGCCTCGGTCTTATGCTCGACATGAGCGCGCGACAACTCGAGCGCGTCATCTATTACGAAGATTACATCGTGGTTGATCCGGGCCAGACGCCGCTGCAAAAGACGCAGCTGCTGAACGAGGTCGAATTCCGCGAAGCGCAGGAGCAATACGGCGAAGGGTTCAACGCCGGAATGGGCGCGGAAGCAGTCAAGAAATTATTAGCTGAGATCGACCTGCATAAGCTCAACAAAGAGCTCGAGCAGGCGATGGGAAATACCAAGAGCAAACAGATTCGCAAGAAATTGGCGAAACGTTTGAAACTCGTGCAGGGCTTCATCTCCTCGCACGCGCGGCCGGAATGGATGGTTCTGGAAGTATTGCCGGTGATTCCGCCGGACTTGCGTCCGCTTGTTCCGCTGGAAGGCGGACGTTTTGCCACGAGCGATCTGAATGATCTCTATCGCCGCGTCATCAACCGCAACAATCGGTTGAAGAATTTACTCCAGCTCAAAACGCCCGACGTCATCATTCGCAATGAGAAGCGCATGCTTCAGGAAGCGGTCGACGCGCTCTTCGACAATGGTCGTCACGGCCGCGCCGTCACGGGCGCGGGCAATCGTCCACTGAAATCACTTTCCGACATGCTCAAGGGCAAGGGCGGACGGTTCCGTCAAAACTTGCTCGGGAAGCGGGTCGATTATTCAGGCCGTTCCGTCATTGTCATCGGGCCGGAGCTGAAACTGCATCAATGCGGTTTGCCCAAGAAAATGGCGCTAGTTTTGTTCGAGCCGTTCATCATCCGGCGGCTAAAAGATCTGGGCTACGTCCACACTGTGCGTAGCGCCAAGAAGATGATCGAGCGGCAAACGCCGGAAGTTTGGGACATTCTCGACGAAGTCACCCGCGGGCATCCGGTGCTGCTCAATCGCGCGCCGACGTTGCATCGACTCTCGATCCAGGCGTTCGAGCCGCAGTTGATCGAAGGCGAAGCGATTCGCATTCATCCTTTGGTCTGCACCGCTTACAATGCTGACTTCGACGGCGACCAGATGGCGGTGCACGTGCCGTTGTCAGTCGAGGCACAGATGGAAGCGCGCATGTTGATGCTGGCGCCGAATAACATTTTCTCGCCCTCGAGTGGGAAGCCGATCACTACTCCGTCGCAAGACATCACTCTCGGGTGCTATTACCTTACGCAAAACCCGCGGCGCGCCGCCGGCGGTGATGGCGAGGCGCGTTTGCCGTTATTTGCCGATGCGGTTGAAGTGGAATTCGCGATGGCGGAAGGATCGGTCAAAACGCATGACCGCATTCGATTCAAGAACCCCGATTTCGGCCGCGATACTATTTATGGCGACAAAGGCATGCGGGTAATCGAGACCACCGCCGGCCGCGTCCTCTTCAATCAAATTTGGCCAAAGGACATTGGCTTTTTCAATCGGGCTGCGGGCAAGAAGCAGTTGAGCGACATTATCTGGCGCTGCTACCAGGTCTCTGGTCAGGAAGGAACGGTCGAGACGCTTGATAAACTGAAGGAGCTGGGCTTCCGGGAAGCGACCAAAGCCGGTGTTTCGATTGGAATTTCGGACATGATTATTCCGAAAGAAAAGCAGATCGAACTCGATAACGCTTACAAACAAATCAAAACGGTAGAGCAACAGTATCGCAAAGGCATTATTACCGATGGCGAGCGTTACAATAAGATCATCGACATCTGGACGCACGCTGGTGACGAAATCTCCAACGTCATGTTCCGCACCCTTGAGCACAATGATGGGCGCAAGGAATTGAACCCAGTTTACCTCATGGTTGATTCTGGTGCGCGCGGTAATCGCCAGCAGGTGCGTCAGCTCGCCGGGATGCGTGGTTTGATGGCAAAGCCGAGCGGCGAAATCATCGAGCGTCCGATCACTTCGAATTTCCGCGAAGGTTTAACGGTGCTCGAATACTTCATCTCGACGCACGGTGCGCGAAAGGGTCTGGCCGACACCGCGCTCAAAACAGCCGACTCCGGTTATCTTACTCGCAAACTGGTTGATGCCGCGCAGGACGTGATCATCAATGAAGATGATTGCGGAACAGTGAATGGGATCACCGTTCGTTCCATTTACGAGGGCGACGAGGAAGTGGTCGATCTGGCTCA
>QHQU01000086.1 GCA_003219925.1 Verrucomicrobiota bacterium | reverse complement strand
CCCTACCCCGGGACTTTTTCGATTCGTTTTGCATCCGCCGACAGCGTAACTTGCCGAAATGCATTGCAAAAAGCACGTGCTCGTTTTCGTTTAAAGTTGGTCTATGCCTGAACTAACCAGGGAAGAGAAACTGCGGCTTTTAACCATTCTGCTCGAGAGCAGGCATGGTGATCTGCGCGAGCAAAATCTCAATCGCCAGGGCAAAGGGCACTTTCACGTTTCTGGAATGGGGCACGAAGCGCTCGCCGCCATTTCCATTCAAATGCAGGAGGATGATTACATTGTCCCCTTCTATCGCGATCGCGCACTGGTGCTCGGTCGTGGCGTCAGCTCGCGGCAGCTGGCCATCGATTATTTCGCGAAGGCCAAGGGCGAAAGTCACGGGCGACAAATGCCGTCGCATTACAGCTGCGCCGAAAAACACATCTGGAGTGTGCCGACCCCAACTGGTTCACAACTGCTGCCGGCGTGCGGGATAGCGTGGGGAATCAAACTGGACGGGACAACTGCTGTTGTGGTCGCAACCGTTGGCGATGCCGCAACGCGGCAAGGCGATTTTTACGAAGCCATTTGTTTCGCGAAGGAAAAGAAATTGCCGATCTTGTTTGTCGTCGAGGACAACGGTTACGGCATCAGCAGTCCGACCCGCCAAATCAATCCCCGCGCGCTTGACGTGGTGCAGCCGAATGATTGGCGCGAACTCGACGGCGCAAATGTTGGAGAAATGTATGGGCAGGCCGCGAAAGCATTCGCCCACATTCGCGCCGGAAAAGGACCGGTTTTTTTCTGGGTGATGATGGAACGGCTGTCCAGTCACACCAGCTCCGACGATCAGAAGCTTTATCGCAGCGCGGAAGAACTGAAAAGATGTGAGGAGTGCGACCCGCTAAAGAAATGGAAAGAACAGTTGATCGCGGAAGGAGTGATCAGCGAATCCGACTACGCCAATCTGGAAAACGAAATCAAAGAGCGAATTCGCCGCGAATTTGCAGACGCGGAAAAAGAAGAGGACCCGTCAGCCGACGAGCTCTTCCTCGAGGTCACAGGAAAATTTCCGCAATTGAACGACGAAGTTTTGCCGCCGGGAAAATATCGGATTGGCGATACCGTTAACAAAACGCTGCGGCTCGGGCTCGAGCGCGACAAACGACGCATCATCTTCGGCGAAGACATTGAGGATCCGAAAGGAGGCGTCTTTCGGCTGACCCAAAAACTTTCCACTGAATTCCCGAAGCAGGTTTTCAATTCCCCGCTAGCGGAATCAACCATTCTTGGTGTCGCCTGCGGCCTTGGTTCTTACGGCAAGCGTCCTGTTTTCGAATTGCAGTTCATCGACTTCATCGGGCCCGGTTGGAACCAGCTGGTGACCAACATCTGCTGTCTGCGCTGGCGTTCGTTCGGCCAATGGAAATGTCCGATGGTAATTTATGCGCCTTATGGTGCGTATCTGCCGGGCGGAAGTTTGTGGCACAGCCAGGCGAACGAAGCAGCGCTGGCGCATTACCCGGGGCTTTTGGTGGTGATTCCGTCAACGCCGGAAGATGCCGCGGGTCTGTTGTGGACGGCGATGCACTGCGAGGACCCGGTTCTTTTTTTAATTCCGAAACACATGTTCTGGGCGGAACGCGAAAGCGCGGAGCCGATTCGGGCGATTCCGTTTGGGAAAGCACGCAAACGCCAGGCTGGTTCGGACGTGACGCTAATTGCCTGGGGCAACACGGTGGAGAAAGCGCTCGAGGCGATTCAACAGATTGAAAACGAAGCGAGCATCGAGCTGATTGATCTGCGCTCGATTTCACCATGGGACCGCGACACGATTGAAGAATCGGTGCGAAAAACCGGGCGGGTCGTCATCGTTCAGGAAGACACCGAGAACGCTAGTGTCGGGCAGATGATCATCACGCATTTGACGTCGCAAAGCGATCTTTGGAATAGCATGGTTAGTCCCCCAATTCTCGTTAGCAAAGGTAATGTCATGATTGGGTACAATCCGATTTACGAGTACGCCGCCTTGCCTGATGTTCAGCGAATCGTAGTCGCCATTCGCAAATCGATTTCGATGAAGCAGCAGCGTTCTGTAGCGGCAGCCGTGTCGGCTGCAGAAGCGGACGAGCGCGGGCGGCACGCCCGCCCCCGCAGCGGCCAAGAGCCGCAGCCGCGGCCGGCGACCGCGGCTACAAATACACAGAACATTACGGTGCCGATCATGGGCGAAGGAATCCGTTCAGCCAAGGTTGTGGCATTACTAAAGAAACCGGGAGATCGTATTGAATTGGACGACGCGCTTTGCGAAGTCGAAACCGACAAAGCGGTTTATCCGATTGAATCATCGTTCGCTGGAACAATGGGCCAATGGAAAGTCGAAGTCGACGCCACGGTGGAAATCGGTCAGGAACTCGGAACGATTTTAGTGGAGGGCGCCGATCACGTCGAAGGGACGCCCAGGGAACCTGTAGCCGCGGTCGCTGGCCGCGGCTCAATTCCCGAAAAGCCGCGGCCGACGACCGCGGCTACAAGGCGAGAACCTGCGCTTTCCCCGACCATTACCCGTAAACTCAGCCGCGTCATTCCCGCCAATCTGCAGATCGACGCGCGCTGGGATGCGATTCGCAAAGCGCGTGAGGCGGCGAAAAAGAAAAACGGCCGGAACGCGCCATCGCCATCGGTCATGATCGCGTGGGCGGTGGTGCGTGCGATGGAAAAGCATGCGCCATTTCGTCGTTTGATTTTGGAGGATGAAACAATTGTCGAAAACGAAAATTTTGATCTCGGCATTGCGGTAGCGATCGAGGGCGATCGCCTGGCCACCGCTGTCGTGACGGAGGCAAACCGAAAAAGCTGGAATGAATTCGCCGAGGTTTATCGCAAGACCGTTGATGAAACTCGCAGCGGTCGGGTTGACGCAATGAATGCGTCTGTTGTCATCAGCAGTCTCGGCGCCTTCGGCGTCCGAGCGGCAGCACCCATCGTCGTGCCACCTTCCGTCGGGACGCTCTTCATCGGCTCAGCCCATCGTGAAATGTTGCGTAACGGGAAGCAAAACGAGACGGCGGAAGTGATCACGCTTTCCCTCACCTTCGATCATCGGGTCGTGAATGGTGCCGGTGCTGCCAATTTCGCGCACGAAATCAAGGAGCAAATCGAGGAGTTCATGATTCCGGTAGAAGAAACGCGCGCCGCCAAGTCGTAGCGAAGACGATCTTGTTCGCCGTTCGAAAGATTTGTTTTGTGCGGCTTCCGCTTACACCGCCCAATTTGGCTTGCGCTTCTCGTTGAAGGCGCCAATGCCTTCGCGCGCTTCGGCCGAGGCACGCGCTTGCATATGATGCTTCAACGCTCGCTCCAGATCGTCTCTCACTGAAGTTGACCAAAGCTCTTCAATCAGGCGTTTTGTTTGCGCGACCGCATTCGGCGCGCCCTGCAAAACAGAATCAGCGAACTTCAGCGCCTCATTCATTACCTCATCCGCAGGTACGACACGGTTTACCAAACCCATTTCGAGAGCGCGTTTTGCATCGATCAGCTCCGCACCCAACAACAACTCGCGTATATCGCGTTCGCGCAATTGCCGCCGCAAAAATGTCATGACCAATCCAGCGACGAGACCGCGCCGCGTTTCAGGATAACCGATTTTCGTTCGTTCTGCGGCCACAACGTAGTCACAGGCCGACATGATGCCGGCCCCACCGGCAACGGCGGCTCCATGTACTGCAGCGATGGTAACTGGACGCGCCTCGCTTATTGCGCCAAGCAGATGCGCGACCAAATCTGCAGTGGCATGCGCCTTGGTTTGATCCTGCGCTTCTTTCAAATCCAGGCCCGTGCAGAAGGCCGCGCCGGCACCACGCAAAATAAGAATGCGTTCCCTTGTCTCGTCCGACGCAAGTTTGATCGAAGCTATCAGCTCGGTCAGCAGCTGGATTGATAAGGCGTTGCGGCGTTCGGGGCGGTTCAGAGTTATGACCGTGATTTGCGGTGTTTTCTTTTCGACGAGAACAACAGGCATATTTTTACATTTACAGCGACGCAAGGGTCGCGCTTCTGAGTTATTCTGTCAGTAATTTTCCATGATGGACGCCGTTAAAATAATCGAGTGTCCGCGCGACGCGTGGCAAGGGCTCAAGCGCCAGATCCCGACGTTGCAGAAGGTAGAATACCTCCGCCGGCTCGTCGATGCGGGCTTTCGTCATATCGATGCAGTAAGCTTCGTCTCGCCGAAAGTTGTCCCGCAAATGGCGGATAGCGAAGCTGTGGTCGAGCAACTCGGGCCCCTGGAGGGAGTAGAGATTATCGGGATTGTTGTTAACGAAAAGGGCGCGGAACGTGCGATCGCGACCGGAGCGGTGAGCACACTCGGCTATCCCTGTTCCATTTCGGAGACCTTTCTGCGCAGAAATCAAAATCAATCGCTTGCGGAAAATGCGACGGTGCTGGAAAGGATCAGGGATTGCGCGGATGAGGCCGGCATCGGAGTCGTTGCTTACATTTCGATGGCGTTCGGTAATCCTTATGGCGATATGTGGAGCGAAGAGAAAGTCGCGGAAGCTGCACGAGCTATCACCGGCGCGGGAATTAATTCCCTTTCACTCGCCGACACAATAGGAGCAGCTGAACCGGATCTGATTCATCGCGTGCTGAGCGCGGTTTTACGCGACGGCAGAGAATTCGAGGTGGGCGTTCATCTGCACAGCACCCCTGCGGGAGCGCGAGCGAAAGTGCTCGCTGCTTATGACGCCGGGTGCCGGCGCTTCGATTCCGCAATTGGCGGGCTTGGTGGCTGTCCCTTCGCGCAGGATAAGTTGGTCGGGAATGTGCCGACGGAAGAAGTCTTGCGTGCGTTGCGAGAGCGCGGCCTGACGCTGCCCGTTGATGGGCGACTGTCGAAAGTTTTGGCAATGAACGGCGCGATCAGCGACGAATTTTCAGCTAACGAAACATCGTCTAGTCAGACTTGAATCACGCCGGTGTGGAAACGCCCTTTCGCGGGCGGCCGGCTAACGTACCGAAGAAGGCCCAACAGGACGTCGCGCGTCTCATGAGGTTGGATAATGGCATCGATCCAGCCACGCGCGGCGCCATAACGAATGTCGGTTTGCTCTTCGTAACTTGCCTTTACTTTGGCGCGCAATTCTTCGAGTTCCCCAGGCGCCGCCTTTTTGTCTCCGCGTTCTTTCGCGCGGGCGAGAATAGAAAAAACGGTATCGCTGGCCTGGGCTGCACCCATCACAGCGTAGCGTGCATTTGGCCAGGCCAGGATAAAACGCGGATCGTAAGCCTTGCCGCAAAGCGCGTAATTTCCGGCGCCAAACGAGCCACCGACCACGATCGTAATTTTCGGCACAATGGAATTACTGACCGCATTCACCAACTTCGCGCCGCTACGGATGATTCCACTTTGCTCCGCAGCTTTTCCCACCATGAATCCAGTCACATCTTGGAAAAAAAGGATCGGCAGTGCGGCCTGATTGCAATCCATCACGAAGCGCGCCGCTTTGTCGGCGCTGTCCGAATAAATGACGCCGCCCATTTGGATCCCTTCCGTCTTGGTGCGCACTTGCAAACGCTGGCTGGCAACGATACCGACCGCACGACCATCGATTCGTGCATACGCTGTAACCAGAGTCTTGCCATAATCAGCTTTGTATTCATCGAGAGAATCGGTGTCGATAATGGTGGCAAGTAGATCGCGCGCATCATAGTTCTTGTGGCCATCGAGGCTGATTAACTCGTAAATGGCATCCCCTGGTTTCGCGGCATCCTTGCCGCGGGGCATTGCATATTTCTCGTTAGCTTCGGGCAGTAACGCCACCAACGAACGCAGTTTTTCCAGGCATTCTTCATCGTTCTTTTCATAAAAATCGACTGTGCCGCTGATCTCGGAATGCATTTTAGCACCGCCGAGCTCCTCCTGATCGACGATTTGTCCGATGGCAGCTTTGACCAGCGAAGGGCCTGCGAGATACAGCCCGCTCCCCTCCGTCATCAAGATCTTGTCGCACAACACCGGCAGATAGGCGCCGCCGGCGACGCAATTGCCCATGATGGCGGCGAATTGCGGAATGCCGGCCGCGGAGATGACCGAATTATTTCGAAAGATGCGCCCGAAGTCGTCCTCATCTGGAAAAATTTCATCCTGCATCGGCAGAAATACGCCGGCAGAATCGACCAGGTAAATCAGTGGCAGATTGTTTTCGAATGCGATCCGTTGCGCGCGAATTAATTTCTTCACCGTCTGTGGAAAAAATGCGCCGGCTTTTACAGTAGCGTCATTGGCGACGATCATGCACGGCACATTCGCGACGTTGCCGATACCGGCGACGGCACCGGCGGCCGGGACGCGTCCCCACTGCTCGTACATTTTGTAGGCAGCCCAAAGTCCGATCTCGAAAAATTTTGCATCGCGATCGAGCAGGCGAGCGATGCGTTCGCGCGCAACCAGTCGCCCAAGCTTGTGCTGGCGCTCCTGGCCGGCTTTGCCACCGCCTTCGCGCAACTGTTCTTCTTCCGCGCGAATTTTGTCACAGCGATCGTGCAGCGTTTCGGGCCTGACAGTTCGTGACGACATGCGATGGACGCTTAATCCGGCGCGTGCGTTACTTCAAGCACAGGTGCCGGGTTCGCCCTGCCACAAACTGTGATGTGCGTCTAGTACGCGTCCGAATCGGAATGATAACCGGAGTCGCCGCGGATGCTGCTTAAGCGCCTGCGACTGCCCCGCTCGGAATCGGCCCGATTAAGACAGCCTGCGGCTAGTTTTAGCAGAAATGGTATGGCCGCGAGCGTGCCCACGGACATCAGGGCGATGGCGGTGGCTTGCCGTGCGGGGCGTTTGATCCGATCCGCCACGAGCAAACCGAGGCCGAGGCCGAGCGCAGTGCGAGTGAGGGCAAGAAGCGGATCGACCGGCAGATCGTCAGGAGGTTTCGGGATGGATATCGTTAACGGCATTCGCGTATTCCTATACGTCGCGGGAGCGAAAAATAAATGGGAAATTGTTGCAAGCGTGTAAAAAACGACCGACGAACTTCACGGCTGACATGGAAATTTATG
>QHQU01000085.1 GCA_003219925.1 Verrucomicrobiota bacterium | reverse complement strand
CTTCCCCTACCCGGCCCAGAGCGAAGAAGATCGCGGCAAAGGCCAAGGGTTCCTCGCCGAATTAAAAAATTATCTCCGCGATCACGTTGACGCCGATGAGATCGATCGCAGCGGCGAAATCCCGCAGAAAAACATCGAGGAACTTTTCGCGATGGGCGCGTTTGGCGTGAAAATTCCCCAGCAATACGAGGGTCTCGGTTTATCCCAGGTAAACTACGGTCGCGCTGCCATGCTGCTCGGTAGTTGGGACGCAAACCTGACCGCGCTCGTTTCCGCGCATCAATCGATCGGTGTACCGCAGCCACTGCTCCTTTTCGGAACGGAAGAGCAAAAGAGGAAATATCTGCCACGAGTGGCGCGCCGCGAAATCTCGGCTTTCGCTCTCACGGAATGGAATGCCGGCTCCGATCCCGCGAACATGAGTTTGCGCGCTGATCCAACCGAAGATGGGTCTGCCTTTATTCTCAATGGCGAAAAACTCTGGTGCACGAACTTGATCAAAGCCGGGGTGCTGGTGGTGATGGCGAAGACGCCGCCGAAAATTGTAAACGGCAAGGAGCGCAAACAGATCACCGCTTTCATTGTGGATGTCGATTCGCCCGGGCTCGAGATCACTTATCGCTGTCACTTCATGGGGCTGCGTGCGCTCTACAACGGGATCGTGAAGTTTACCAACGTGCGGGTGCCGCGCGAAAACATGATCGCGAAAGAAGGTCAGGGATTGAAGGTCGCGCTAACGACATTAAATACAGGGCGCCTGACGATTCCGGCAGCGTGCGTCGGTTTGTCAAAGCGCCTGCTCGAGATTTGCCGCAAGTGGGCCAAAGAACGCGTGCAATGGGGTGTACCGATCGGCCAACACTACGCCATCGCCGGAAAAATCGCCGAAATGGCGGGCAATGTCTTCGCGATGGAAGCGATCACATTTTTAACCAGCGCGCTGGTCGATCGCAAAGCCGGAGATCTGCGGATCGAAACGGCGATGTGCAAAATGTGGGCGACGGAGACGACCTGGCGCATCGCCGATGAAGCGATGCAAGTGCGCGGTGGGCGCGGATACGAAACCGCGGAGTCACTGGCCGGCCGGGGCGAAGAACCGGTCGCGGTCGAACGTTTTCTGCGCGATTGCCGGATCAACATGATTTTCGAAGGCTCGAGCGAAATTATGAGGCTGTTTATCGCGCGCGAAGCCCTCGATCCGCATTTGAAAGTCGGCGGCGCCATTTTCAACACTCAGCTGCCCATGTCGCAACGGTTGAAAGCCGTTTTCATGTCCGGAAAATTTTACGCCGGCTGGTATCCGAAACAGTGGTTACCTGCGAACGCCGGTGACCTTGATAAACTTCACGCCGATCTGCGGCCGCATGTCCGCTATGCCGCGCGTACCAGCAGGAAACTGGCGCGCGGATTATTTCACGCCATGGCGCGTTTTGGTCCGAAACTCGATCGCGAGCAATTGTTGCTTTCGCGCTTCGTCGGAATCGCAACGGAACTTTTCGCGATCAGCGCGACGTGTTCGTTCGCACAATACAAAATCGACTCTGGTGAGCCGGCGGATGAGGTCCTTTCAGTGGCGAGCTATTTCTGTCGCTCCGCCAAAATGCGAATCGACCATCATTTTGCCGGAACTTCGCGCAATGCCGATCGCGCCGGGTACGATCTGACGCAGGAGTTGCTGGCTGGAAAACACGAAGGTTTCGGTAAAGGGATTGTGTAGCCGTCATCCCGAGCGAAGTCGAGGGATCCCGATGCGTTACCTTTAAGGTCTCATCACGGGATCCTTCGACTGCACTGTGCTTCGCTCAGGATGACCGGGTAGTCGCTGGCACTACGGTTGCTCGAAAGCTGGGATGGTCTCCCTTGTTTTCCTGGGCCTCGCCATCGTTTGCGCGCTGATTTCTCGCATTCTGCTCCTGATCGCAGCGATCGATATTAGTGCATGGTGGGCCCTCGGAGTTTTTCTCCCATTCGGTCCCCTATTTTTCCGGCTCAATTATCCGGAGCAAGCGCGCAATTCGTATCTTTTTCGTGTTGCCACCCTCTTGTGCATTTTTGGCTTTGTCGTCATGCGACCGGGATTGAAATTCAGCCCACGCGGTAGTCATCGCACGACGTCATTTGCACCGCCGGCGAAGCAAACTGTCGGATCTGCGATGGAAAAGCCGGTCCCTTCAAAAAAGACGAACCCTGCTGCGGCAGTGCCGACGCTGACGCTGGATCAGCGTCGCGCCACGAACGCAAAAGAACTCGAACAACTGCACGGGGTAGAAGAACAACTAAAGTTACGTAAGCGCGATCTTCTTCACAGCGACACCGAAGGCAATCGCCTCTACACAATCGATCTGGCGTCATACAACGACGCGTTGGCCAAAGCTGCGGCGGAAAAGAACGCGTTCGCCAGCGCGAAATAGTTCGTAGCTGTCTTTATTGTGGCGGCGGTCTATGACCGCCGGACTTGCCCTTTAATCTTCGGCGGTCATAGACCGCCGCTACAGAACCCGCAGTCGGTTGACCGAAACTACCTGACAGAGTATTATTGTTATCTATGCCGCCTGTGCTCACAGAAGCGGCCCGCCCGTCAAAAAAGCGGAGTCGCATTGCCGAAACGAAAGCCCCCGTCCAAGACGGTGCGAGGGCTTTGCACGTACTTGAAAAACATGTCCTGATGGACGGATTCAAGATCGTAATCGATCTCGAAAAAAGCCGCGGCTCTTACATGTATGATGAAGCGACCGGCCGCCGTCTGATCGATCTCTATGGGTTTTTCGGATCGCTCACCATCGGGTTCAATCATCCGTATTTCGATGAGCCGAGCGTGAAAGAGGACTTGCTCCGCGCGGCCAAATTCAAAGTCGCGAACTCGGATATTTATTCCGAGGGGTACGCGGAATTTGTGGACGCGTTTTCGCGCGTCGCCGGATTTCCGCCGCTCGCGCGCTACCTCTTTATCGAAGGCGGTGCACTTGCGATCGAAAACACATTAAAGGCGGCCATGGATTGGAAGGTCCGCAAAAATATGGCGGGTGGTCGCGGCGAACGTGGCACCGAGATTTTGCATTTTCGCCACGCCTTTCATGGTCGTTCCGGTTATACCATGAGCCTGACCAATACCGACCCGCGCAAGACGGATTTGTTCGCCAAGTTCAACTGGCCGCGGGTTTCCAATCCAGCAATCGATTTTTCCCTCCCGGAAAATGAGCGCGAGGGCGATGTGATTGAGCGCGAGAAAAAATCGGAAGCGGAAATCCGGAAATTCATCGATGAACGCGGGACCGACATCGCCGCGATCATAATCGAACCGATCCAAGGAGAAGGGGGCGACAATCATTTCCGTGGCGAATGGCTGCGCAAGCTGCGCGAAATCTGCGACGAGAGCGACATCCTGCTGATTTTCGACGAAGTGCAAACCGGGCTTTGCACTACTGGGCGCACCTGGTGTTGCCAGCATTTCAAGGTGCAACCAGATCTGCTGGCGTTTGGAAAAAAAGTGCAGGTTTGCGGCGTGATGGCCGGACCGCGGCTCGATGAAGTGAAGGACAACGCCTTTCGTTTGCCGTCGCGGTTGAATTCAACCTGGGGCGGGAATTTCACGGACATGGTGCGGTCGACCCATTATTTGCGCATTATTGAAAAGGAAAATCTGGTCGAGAACGCAGGCAAAGTGGGCGCCTATTTTCTGGAGCAACTGCTCGATTGGCAGCGGGAATGCGAGTTGGTATCGGCGGTGCGCGGGCGCGGTTTGTTCATCGCCTTTGATCTACCCAACGCCAGAACGCGCGATGATGTTTGGCGAAAGCTGTTTGATTCCGGTCTGCTGGTTTTGAAATCAGGCGAGCGTTCCATTCGTTTTCGTCCCGCGCTCGACATCACGAAAAAAGTGGTAGACGAAGCGCTGGAAATTTTGCGGAAGTATTGCAGGGAAAAATGAGAGTGAGTTCGGTGGCTGGTCTGGGGAGCGCACGCGCCTCGCGTGCATGTTTCGGCGCCCTCGCCGAAACGATCTTCCCGCGTACAAAGTCAGCGAAGGCGAGGCGCCTTCGCCAGCACGCGAGGGCGCGTGCGCTCCCCAGAGTGTGATGCAATCTGTCTTACAGAAACTCGGTTTGACTGACGACAACCCTGGCGTCTTTGACGGCGAATGGCGCGGAGGTGGCGCAAAGATTGACAAAATCTCGCCGATCAACGGCCAAAAGCTGGCCAGCGTGCGCACGGCTTCGGCCGATGAGTACGACAGAGCGATTTCGCGCGCGCACGAGGCTTTTTTGAAGTGGCGCACCACGCCCGGGCCGGTTCGCGGCGATACCGTTCGCCGTCTGGGCAACGCCTTACGTGAATTTAAACATGATCTCGGGCAGCTCGTGACGCTCGAGACCGGAAAGATTATCGCCGAAGGAGAAGGCGAAGTGCAGGAGATGATCGATATCTGCGACTTCGCGGTTGGTCAGTCGCGCATGCTTTATGGTCTGACGATTCAATCGGAACGGCCCAGTCACCGTTTGATGGAGCAATGGCACCCACTGGGCGTGGTCGCGGTGATCACCGCTTTCAATTTTCCAGTCGCGGTCTGGTCGTGGAACGCAGCCCTGGCCGCCGTCTGCGGCGACGCGACTGTTTGGAAAGCTTCGGAAAAAACGCCGCTTACTGCGATTGCAGTGACAAAAATTGCCGAGCGCGTTTGTCGCGAGACCAGCACGGATCCGGCGATTTTTACTTTACTCATGGGCGACCGCAGGACGGTCGGCCAAAAATTGACTGACGATCCGCGGATTCCATTGGTGTCTGCTACCGGTTCGACCAACATGGGATTCAACGTCGCCAAAGCAGTTAACGGGCGGCTCGGCCGGACGATCCTCGAACTTGGTGGCAACAATGCATTGATTGTCGCGCCGAGCGCCGACATCAACATGGCGACGCAATCGATTTTTTTCGGCGCCGTCGGCACGGCGGGGCAACGCTGCACTTCAACCCGGCGCGTCATCGCACACGAATCGGTCGCGGCGACGATTCGCGAAAAATTGCTGGCCGCATACCAGAGTCTGCAGATCGGAAATCCGCTCGATCGAGAAACTGTGATGGGACCGATGATCGACAAGGCCGCTGTTGACGCGGTCCAACAGTCCATTCAGCGATTGAAAGATGAAGGCGGCGACGTTCTTTACGGCGGCGAACGACTTGAAGGCGAGAAATTCCAGGGCGATTGTTACATGAGACCATGTCTCGCTACGGCGAAGCCTGATTTTGAAATCGTGCAGCATGAAACCTTCGGACCGCTGCTGTATTTGATGACGTATCGCGACTTTGATGAAGCGATGGCGATCCACAACGATGTTCCGCAAGGATTGACTTCATCCATCTTCACAAACGACGCGCGCGAAGCGGAGAGATTCATGAGCGCAGCCGGAAGCGATTGTGGAATCGCGAATGTAAACACCGGAACGAGTGGCGCGGAAATCGGCGGCGCATTCGGCGGTGAAAAACAAACCGGGGGCGGTCGCGAGAGCGGGAGCGATTGCTGGAAGCAATACATGCGCCGGCAGACGAACACGATCAATTTCTCCAGCGAACTTCCATTGGCGCAGGGAATTGAATTCGGCACTCCCGACGAAGGCAGCGCGACGGCGTAACAACTTTCCGGCTTTCTAGCCCCCGAATGCTTTCCGGGTCGAAGGATCGTATAGAAGACCTTAAAGATTTCGCGGCGGGATCCCTCGATTTCGCTCGAGATAACGGGAGGTTGCTAACGAGTCGTTGTTAGCTCAAAAAGTCCATCAAGCTTGTCGGCGGTCTCCATGCTCATAATGAACCTCTGCAGCTTCTTGCATTGATCCTTGCCGATAACATCGCCGCCTAGCGCGGTAAACTTGACCGCAATTTCATCCTCGGTCATGGGATCGCGCGGATCGCCCTTGGGAACGTCAACACGAGTGGAATGTGATTTGCCATCGTTGGTGGTGATGGTTACACGACTCGGCTGAAACTTGGGGAAGAGCGCTTCAAACTCTTCGTTCGCGACAACTTTCACTTTGTCCATTATTGGAATGAGCGCTTTATCCAACACGCGTTCCTCTTTGAACTGCAATGGCGTCACCATGCCGTCGACTAATCCCGCGGCCATGCAATACGGCAGGGAATGATCCGCCGTTTCCTTGGAATCAGGCCGATACTTGTGCGGATCGCCCAGAATATCGGCCGCACGCGCGATTACCTCCACTTTGATTTCCTTAACATCGTTAGCTTGAATCTTGTGTTCCTTCACCGTTTTCATCATGGCGGTGAGCGGTGCGTGACTGAGCGCCTCAATTGGGAAGCTCTTCATCCCGCAATCGAGAATGCGGTAGTGAGATTTCGGTGAATTGGGCAGGTCCGCCACCAATGCCTTGCCGTCGAATGTGGCTGGCTGTCCCTTGTATTGCACATGTTTGAACACGGCAAAGAGCCCTTCCTTGCCATCGATGATATGCTCTGGACCGGAAAACCCGTCGCGGGCCAGAAGTGCGCTCTCGGCGCCCATTCGTCCCGCCCAGGGATCAACCGTGTTCTTCATGTTGGTCAACTTTCCGGCCGTCACCGCCCCCGGGCAAAATGTTCGCGACGCGCTGATCCCAATTGCGGAGACCATTTGTTCCGGGGTGAGATTGAGGACCCGTCCGGCCGCGACTGGCGCAGCGAACGCGCTTAAGGTGGCATGATGCCAGCCGTACTCGCGCACGCCCGGCCGTCCACTTTCGCAAAGGCGCATTTCGATTTCGTAGGCGATGATGGTCGAGAGAATCAGATCTTTGCCGCTGAGCCCTTCGCTTTCACACAGCGCGAGCGCAGCAGCGATGAGGTCGCTGGGATGACACGGATCCG
>QHQU01000084.1 GCA_003219925.1 Verrucomicrobiota bacterium | reverse complement strand
CCGCAAGTCGAAGAAATAGCGGCCACGTCCCGAGCGAAGCGGGGGACTTCACCTAAATTGGAAGCCTCACCCAAGCGACGCCCTCACCTCAATCCTCTCCCCCGAAGAGAGGAGGACGCGAAGCGCCAGGTGAGGGTCTAATGTGAGGTTCCTCATCGTTTGTGATTTGGGATGACCGATGTCGTGCCGTCACACCGTTCTTACGGACAAGCTCGATTTCGGGCTGCGCACACGTCGTCGAATGTAATTTCCGACTGTTTGTTTAAAAGCCGGGTACCGGCGGCGGCGATTCGCTCCAGTAACTTAAGTCGGTTGCCCGAGGTAACCTCGTGCCACAGCGGTTTGCGCATCAGAACCAGTTCGCCCTCAGACTCGATGAGGGCGCCCCAGCCAAATGGAATCTCTGGTTCGCGGAACAATCGGTTTGAAACGACCAGAAAAAAAAGATTGGCGCAGCGATAGCGAATCAGGCGCTCAAATTTGGTGCAATCGAAAAGGCGATTTTGCAACGCGCTCAACTCCCGCAGGACTCGGGCATAGCCGCGATGCTCAATCGCAGCAAAGTTATGTGAATCGAAGTCGGAGAAAAGCGAATCGGGGATGCGCAAGGCGGGATAATGAATGCGCAAAATTTTTTCCAGGACCTGGCGACGTTGGAAAACCTTTTCCAGTCGCTTCGCCGTCACTGCGCTGCCACCGTTATCCCGGCGCAAGTCGGGGAAAGCCTGTTTACATTCAAAGATTGCAGCCGTCCCAATCTCTTTCCCGTTAGGCCGGTAGGCCGCCAGGTCCGCGCGAAATCGACAACGCGGCAATTGCACCTCGAAGGCGCAGACGGAATAACCACGGGATTGCGCCCAGAGCAGAGCCAAGCGTTTTAAGGCGATATGAGCGGCGGTCTCACCTCGTTTGCGAGTTGGGCACCGAGCTGGTTCGGTGTAGCTGCCGCTGTCCTCAGTGGCAGTCGGCAAATTCGCCCTTGGATGACTGCCGCCGGGGACGGCGGCAGCTACAATGCTCTTTAACTCTTCAGCCATTCCATCAAGTCCAATGCCCAATAGTTAACGATGAAATCTGCCCCCGCACGCTTGAGTGAGGTCATGATTTCGAGCACGGCTGCGCGTTCCTCAATCAGGCCCTTTTCCGCGGCCGCTTTCACCATCGCAAATTCTCCGCTCACATGATAAACCGCGGTTGGCCGGCCAAAGCGCTCGCGCACCCGCCACAAAATATCGAGGTAGGGCAAAGCGGGCTTCACCAGCACAATGTCGGCGCCTTCGGAAAGGTCGAGTTCCACTTCACGCAGCGCTTCGTCTGCATTGGCCGGATCCATTTGATAGGAACGCCGATCACCGAACTGCGGAGGACTTTCCGCAGCATCGCGGAACGGCCCGTAAAAAACGGAGGCAAACTTTGCCGCATAACTCATGATCCCGGTCTGATCGAAACCTGCCTGGTCGAGCGCTGCCCGGACTGCGCCGATCCGGCCATCCATCATGTCGCTTGGCGCGACCAAATCGGCACCGGCCGCAGCGTGTGAGACCGCCGTCTTCGCGATCAACTCCACGCTTTCGTCATTCAAGACATGAAAATGCTCGCCATCGAGGCGAACCACGCCGCAATGGCCGTGACTGGTGTATTCGCATAAACAAACATCAGTAATTACCGTCAAATCCGGCGCGTGTTTTTTGATTTGGCGAACCGCATTTTGGACCACGCCATTCTCGGCATGCGCGCCACTGGCCTGTTCGTCTTTCGACTTCGGAATTCCAAAGAGAAGCACGGCTTGCACTCCCGATTCGTGGGCGCGCTGCGCGATCGAGGCGATTTCATTCTCGCCGTGTTGGTGAACGCCGGGCATGCTCGGGATCTCTTTCGCGCGTTCGATTTTCTCACTAACGAAAAGTGGCAGGACAAAATCGTGCCGGCTAAGATTTGTTTCGCGAATGAGATTGCGAATCGCGGCGGTGCGGCGTAAACGGCGGGGACGATGAACAAGCACAGCGCGAGGCTACGCGCGGCATTTCGCGGTCGCAAGCAAGTGAAAAAGCCGGCCACCGACTTTTTGCTCATCGATGTCAGCAATTCATTCACCAAACTGGCTTTTGCCTCACACTCTCGAATTGGACGTACCTCAAAGATTGCGACGTCTATCTTAACGGCGGACCGGATCACAAAAATTTTGCGCGGACACGATTCCGCCACCCTGGTTGTCTCATCGGTCGTGCCCAAAAAGAACGGCGAGATCAGACGTGCCGCTGGAAATCGCAAGGTGATTTGGCTGACGTCGCGGAGTCGATTAAATGTCCGCATCGATTACCCCGATCCGAAAACGATCGGCGCCGATCGATTGGCCAATGCGGTGGCGGTGGCCAAGCTTTATGGAACGCCCGCGATTGTGATCGATTTTGGTACCGCGGTGACATTCGACATCGTCGCGCCGGACAACGCCTACATCGGTGGCGTTATTGCTCCGGGCTTGGAAGCGATGACGAATTTTCTCTACGATCGGACCGCATTGTTGCCGCGGATTTCTCTGCGGGAACCGCGAAGTGCGATCGGCAAATCGACGAATCAGGCAATGGTGGCCGGCGCGATCTTTGGTTATCGCGGACTTGTCCGCGAGATTTTGCAACGGATTACGGCGGAGAAATCGTGGAAGGACAAAGTCCGGATAGTGGCGACAGGCGGCTATGCAAAATTGATCGCGCGAAAGCTGCCGGAGGTGGACGCGGTGCACGAAAATCTCACTCTGGAAGGGTTGCGATTGGTGGGCTGCATGAATTCAGGTCGCGCCGCTCCGACAAATGTCTGAACTCAACGGTGTCGCTGGAAAAGTACTGCCGCAATTGCGGGAAGGGGGGCAAGACGCTGCGTGGATCTCGTAAGCGGCTGCGAAAATTCGTGCTCCAAGCGGTAGAAATAACTTGTCAGGGTCACCCAGCGATAGTTCTATTCTCACCCAGCATGAAGATTCTAAAATTTGCTGCGGTTTCATTGCTGGTTTTTGGGACCATTGCCGCGAACGACGTCGCGCCATCGAATTCGGAACTCGAAGCGATGTACGACAAAGCGTATCGCGCGTTTGACGCCGCCAATTATACGGAGGCGCTGAAACAACTGGATGCGATCGACGCGCGTAAACCCGATCTGGCGGCGTCGCAAAATTTGCGCGGCGTCGTCTATATGCGCCAGGGCCTCTACGACAAGGCGGAAGCCGCCTTATCCGAAGCCAGAGGGCTCGATCCGAAATTTTGGAATGCCCGTTTCAATCTGGCGGAGATCCCGTTTTTGAAAAAAGATTGGGCGGAAGCGCGGAAGCGTTTCCAGGAATTGCTCACGAGCAATGCCGCCGAGCTGCAGGGAGAAGCCACCCAGCTGATCCAATACAAGATTTTGCTGACCTATTTGCTGGAGGGGAACGACACCATGGTCGATTCGATTCTGGCGAAATTTGAGTTGTCGCCGGACACTCCGGCGGTGCATTACGCGAACGCGGCCATTTCGCTTCAGGGCCAAAATATTCCCGATGCTAAGAATTGGATGTCGGCAGCAGAAAAGAATTTCTCTCCCCAATTAAACAAGCTCTTTGCTGAGTCGCTTTATGAAATCGGCTGGCTGCAAAAGCAAGCCGGGCAGCAGCGACCGGCAGTGCAACTGCTCTCCTCCGAAGAGCGAGCGAGCAAGACGAAAGGAGTAGCGAAAACACAGTTCGAACAGGCGCTACAAGCTTACGAGCAGCGTGATTTCGATTCCGCTGCGAGATTAGCCGAGCAGGCGGATACAGCCGAACCAAACCAGGCACAGGTCCTTAATTTGCGCGGGGCGATACTGCTGGAACAGCAAAAGTACGACGAGGCCGAACGGTTCTTTAAACAGGCTCTCACGGCCGATCCTAAATTTCGCGAGGCGCAGTTCAATCTGGCAGACGTTCCATTCCGAAATAAGGATTACGTCGAGGCGCGGGATCGATTTCAGGGGTTGTTGAAGCAAACGCCGGGCGGAGACAAGAATCAGGCAGCGCAACTGATCAACTTCAAGATATTCCTCACTTACCTGCTGGAAGGGAAGGATAGCCGGGCGCAGAAACTGATGGAGCAGTTCCAGTTTAGCGGCGATACCCCGGCGCTCTATTACGCGGAGGCGGCTTGGGAGTTCAAGCACGATAACGCCGAAAAAGCGAACGAATGGGTTACATCGGCTCGGAAAATTTATCCGTCAGCCTCGAACGCACTTTATGCGGCCGGATTTTACGATCTTGGTTGGTTGAAGAGTGCCATGGCCGTTTCCTCGCCGACCCCTACTGCTTCGGTTGGCGCCGCGGCGGTCGCTACCGCCCAAACCGAATCGTCCGTCCCGGCGATCGAGCCCAGCCCAATTCCTGGCGTGGAAGTGAAAGCAGAAGAGGGAACGCAGTTGGCGCTGGCGCAGACCCCGGCGCCCTCACCCGCAGGACCGAAAGCCAGCGAAGCGCTTGTCAATCCAACTCTGGCAGAAGTCATCGTCTCGAATGCGAAGGCGACGGGAACCCCGGCGCGCCCCGAGGATATTCCAGTTGCGCCAGCGGCGACCGGCATTTCGGTCGAGTCGCCATCAGCTAGCGCGACACCGGCTCCCGCAATTGCTTTGGCGACTGCTGCCCCGGTCTCTACTCCCGCGATTGCAGCAACACCCGACGTCTATGTAGTAACCGCCCCAATCGCCGCTTCAACACCTGAAGCTTCGAGCCCATCGCCAGCACCGGCAGCGACAATTGCTGCACCTGCGGTAGCGGCTACACCCGCGCCTGAACTCGCTGCGGGAACTCCTGCTCAGCAGCCCGTGATTGAGCCGACTGCATCTGCGGCGCCTGTCGTAGCCACAGCAATGAGTGCGACGCCGGCCACGGTTCTAACCCCTGCAAAAGTCGCGCAGTTCACGCCTGTGCCGACGTTTGTGGAACGGATTAGCGCCTTCACTGGACAGCGGCCGCTGCTCGTTTGGATTCTGGGGCTGAGTGGCTTCGGTCTACTGGTCTCTGTGGTGGTAATGGAGATTCGGCGACGGATCGGAACAACGCAGATTGGTCATCGACCTGCAACCGTGACCGGGCCGCCGTTGCACGACAGCGAAAGCGCTGAGGAAACTCCGGCTTTGGAGGTGCAAAAACGTTTCTTGGGTGGACCGCGTCAGATTTCGGTTCAGCTAAAAGCATCCGAGCCCTCCCGCCGGCGTGCCGTGATTCCCGTGGCCAATCGGGCGCCGGAAACGATAACCGCGCCACCGCCCGAACTGGAAACGGCAACCGTTAATAGTCGTGGCGAATCAACCTACGTCGATTTCGAGGAATCATCCGTCAGACCGGTAATCGAGCGAGTGCCATCGAACGGCGAGAAGGAGATTGCGCCCGAGGCGGCAGCATTTGCGTCGTCCGTGTCTGATGAACCAGCCGTCTCTTATGAGCAGCCTGTATCTGATGAACCGACCGTATCTGATGAACCGCCCGTGTTTGATGAGCCGACCGTCTCCTATGAGCCAGGGGTTCAGCAGGCAGAACCCGAGCCGGTAGCCGCATTTGCTGAAGATACTTTCCCAACTGAACCAGTGCGCGAATGGGAAGTCTCCGAACCGGTGGAAGCGCCAGCGAGTGTTTTCGAAACGCAAGTCTGTGAGCCAGCGATCGCTGAGGTCGGTGCGCCTTCCGAAGTCGAGGAACAAATTTCCATTCGGGAATGGTCGCCTGAGCCAGAGCCGGTCGAACAAGGCCAACCGGTGCCTTATCAAACTGTGGTGACCGCTGAGGAACCGATCCAGGCTGACGCCGCGGAAGAACCAGAAATCTCCGAGATTGCCGGCGTTGGCCGTGCCGTTGCCGGCATCAGCGCTTTGCGTGAGATGCCGGAAATTCCGCCGGCTAGCGAAGAAGAACATTTTGCCCCACAACCAACACCAATCGAAACCATGCCTGAAACACTCCAGACCCCAACGGTTCCCGTCATTCGAACTTCGGGAGCTCCAACGCAGCCCGCACACGCCGCACCCGCACCGCAAGCAGCCGCTGGTGGCACGGCTGTTCAGCTCACCCTCTCTTGCGAAATCGCCTCGATGCAATTAACGCCCACTTTCAAGATGGGCGCGCTGCAATTGCGGCCGATTTCGAAAGTAGTCACGATGCGCCTGACTTCATCGCCGCAGCAGCAAGCGCCGATAAATTTGCAGGCCAACTTCGAGATTTCCAAAATTCAAGCTGCGCCCGGTGGCCTCGGCCAGCTGCGCTTGAATCCATCGCAGCAACAAGGGCCCGCCATGGTTGCGACGCCGTCATTTAATATTTCCAGTCTGCAACTGGTATCGGGATTTGAGTCAGCCCCCTTGCAATTGACGCCATCGCATCAGACGCAGGCCTCGGTGCACCTCACCGCCGCCTTCCAGATAACGAGCGTGGAATTTTCACCCACCTTCGAAATTGCCGGCATCATACTCAATTCGTCATCGAAGACCGTTGCCGTGCAGTTGCCGGGTGCGGGCGCTTCATCCGTTGAAAACGCACCGATGTTCGAAATAACGAACGTGCAGATGGCGAGCAACGGCGAGATCGCGATGTTGCAACTGAATCCGGTAGCGAAACGCGGCTAACGTTTCCGACAAAAACAAATTGGGAACCGCGCGGGCAGTTCCGCGCGGTTTCTTATTTTCGCTTGAGCAACCTTGCCCGGTTTAACGATTGCAGGGCCGGGACAACAAATTCGCCGTTCTTGCGAATAAGTTTACCATCAAAATAGATCTCGCCGCCGCCATATTCCCGGCGCTGAATGTTGACCATATCCCAGTGCACCTGGCTGCGGTTTCCGTTGTCGGCCGTCTCATAAGCTTGACCGGGAGTAAAATGAAACGAACCCGCAATTTTTTCGTCGAACAAAATATCGCGCATCGGATGCAAAACGTGCGGATTAAAGCCGAGCGAGAATTCGCCGATGTAACGGGCGCCGGCGTCGGCATCGAGAACATCGTTCAACTTCTTGGTTTGATTGCTCGTCGCTTTGACAATTTTTCCGTTTTCGAATTCCAGCCGGATATGATCAAAGCTCGTGCCCTGATAAATTGTTGGGGCGTTAAAGGTGACAAAGCCGTTGACCGAATCGCGCACCGGTGCGGTAAAAACTTCCCCATCCGGAATATTCCGATCGCCACCGCAAATGACGGCCGGAATTTTCTTAATGCTGAAGCG
>QHQU01000083.1 GCA_003219925.1 Verrucomicrobiota bacterium | reverse complement strand
TTCGGCGCATCTTTCTCGCGCTTTTGTAAAAGACGCAGAATTTCCCCCAGCAGCATTTCGTTTTTCAAATTGACCTGATAATCTAGATCGGCCCGCAACCGGTCCTTCTGCGCTTCGCGGTTCTGCGACATCATGATGACAGGGGCCGACAACGACGCGATCATCCCGATCACGAGGTTAAGCAGGACGTAGGGATACGCATCAAAGCCCTTATCGTGGAGCAACCAGGTATTGAGCGCAATCCAACACAAAGTAAAAAGGATCGATGCCGAAATGAATTTCCAGCTTCCACCGAATTTAGCGATCTTATCGGCGGCACGATCCGCCAGGGTGAGATTTTTGGCGTCTTCTTCATTGGCATTGCGAGAAACGCGATACCGCAGCAGATCGTCGGTGCGGCGCAACCGGCCCGTAATCGCGCTCAGCATTTCCAGGACGATGCGCGAATCACTCGAGACGAAGGTGAGAAAATTCTCCCGCGTCAGCACCGCCAGACGCGAGTCCTCCGTCACGGTGGCATCAGCCGAACGGCCATGGCCGTCGAGCATTGCCATGTCGCCAAAGAAATCGCCGTGACCGAGCGACGCGAGAATTACTTCACGCCCATCGGCGTCCGTGACCGTGATACGAACCCGCCCACTCTCGATAAAATACATCGCGTCACCGGAATCGCCGACCCGGAATAAACTCGAGCCGCCCTTGAGCTCGATCGGATGCAAGTAGCCGCAAAGTTCCTCTACTGCGGCATCATTGAGAGCCGCGAAGATCGGGGCACTGCGCAAAAGGGCGTATTGACCGGAATCCGGCCGCTTGTCTTCAACTAAAGATCGGGGGGCAGACGGCATTTGCATGACCAGCTTGGCTCAGGTGACAAGTTTCGGTTTCAGTAGCGGGAACAATATCACATCCCGGATCGATTCGGCACCAGTAAGTAACATGGTCAGCCGATCGATCCCGAGCCCGAATCCACCGGCCGGCGGCATGCCGTGTTCGAGTGCGAGCAAAAAATCTTCGTCCAGTTTTTGCGTTTCCTCGCCAGCTTGTTCGAGCAACCGCTGCCGTTGCACGATCGGATCGTTTAGTTCCGTGTAACCGGGCGAAATTTCCGCGCCATTGATAATCAGCTCGTAAACGTCCACCAACTCTGGTTGCTGCCGATTCTGTTTCGCCAGCGGAACCAATTCCTTTGGGCAATGGGTGACGAAAAGCGGGTCGAATGTTTTCTCTTCTACCAATTTTTCGAAAACGTGTTGCGTCACTTCGAAATCCGCCAGCTGCGGGAGAATTTCCACGCCAAGATTTTTCGCTCGCTCCCGCCGTTCTTCGCTCGAGATTTCGAACCAATCCGCGCCCGCCACTTCCCGCACCAAATCGTGATAACGCGCCCGGCGCCACGGCCGCGTTAGATCGACCGTCCGCGTCACGTTTCCCTCCGCATCCCGATGCTCGATTCGGAGAGGCGAGCTTCCGCTCGTCCCCGGGCGTGGAGAGGCACGTCCCTCGAGAACCTCGGCGACGTGACAAATCATTTCTTCTACCAGGTCCGCAATCTTCCCGAAATCGGCATAGGCCCAATACGCCTCCAGCATGGTGAACTCAGGATTATGTTTCCGTGAGATTCCTTCGTTTCGAAAATTGCGATTGAGTTCGAAAACTCTATTGAATCCACCGACCAAAAGACGCTTCAGATAAAGTTCCGGCGCGATCCGCAAATAAAGATCCAATCCAAGCGCCTTATGACGAGTCGCGAATGGCTCTGCCGCCGCCCCGCCTGCGACCGATTGCAGCATCGGAGTCTCCACTTCCACAAAACCGCGATCCTCCAGAAAACGGCGAATCTCACGAACAATCAGGAAACGTTTGGCGAAAACCGCGCGCGATTGATCGTTCGTGATCAGATCAAGGTAACGCTGGCGATATCGCGCCTCAATGTCCTGTAAGCCATGCCATTTTTCCGGTAACGGTCGCAGTGATTTCGCCAGCAACTCCAGCTTGTGCAGCTTCAACGTCGGCTCGCCCGTCTTGGTCGTGAAACAGGTTCCTTCCACGCCGATGAAATCGCCGAGATCGAGCAGCTTGAAGACTTCCATTGCTTCGGGGCCGAGTTCCTTCGCCTGCAAATAAATTTGCATCCGTCCGCTCGCGTCCTTGAGATCAACAAAGTGGCTCTTGCCCATGTCGCGATGCGCACTGATGCGACCCGCGATGCGAAAACTTGCCCCTTCGGCAAATTTCTCGCGAACGCGCGCGATATCGCCCGAGGTTTCGAAGGCGGCACCGAAAGGCGCGACTCCAAGCTCTTCCAAAGCCGCCAACTTCTCGCGACGCAACGCCAGCAACTCACTTTCGGTTTGTTCCATGCCCGCGAGCGATTCTAAGCAAAATCAGCCCAATGAACAGATCGAATGGGGTAGCGCGAGCATTCTGCCGGAAGGCTTGGCTTCCAAACAGACAGACATTTACCGGGACAAATTCGGTTGGAAAGGGGAGAAGGACGGTGAGATATTCTAGCCCCCGGAATTTTTTCCCTGAATTCGAAAAACATGCAGGTCGAGTTACCAGAAACGACTTCTAAGATCGGCGGGCCTTTGGTCCGGCAGTTCTCCGTTTTCCTTCCGAACAAGGTGGGCGCCATGCTCGAGATCGTGAAGTTGCTCAATGCCCACGCCACTCACGTGGTGGCCCTGAGCGTCTCGGAATCGACCGATGCCGCCATCGCACGCATCATCGTGAGCGACCCCGAACGGGTGGAAGAGTTGTTCCGCGAAAACAACGTCGCTTTCGGGGTTTGCGAGTTAATGGTGGTGGAGCTGCGCGAAGTTGCCACTCAGTTCATCAAAATCCTGGCGACACTGCTGATGGCCGAGGTGAATGTGCATTTCAGTTATCCCCTCCTGACTCGTCCCAATGGTCGCGCCGCCCTCGCCATGCATGTCGATGATTCAGAGTGCGCCGCATCGGTTTTGCAGGGCGAAGGCTTTCGCCTCCTCTCGCAACGCGACATCTCGCGGTAATTGAAAATGGCGCGCGGCTCCGCAGAGCGTCGCCCTACCACTAGATTTTCACGAGCAGGCATTGGTAGGGCGAGACTCGGTCGAGCCGCCACGCGAAGCGAAGCCTCGATCAAGACAAATCGCCATTGAGCGCTGGGACCTTTTTTGAACAATGGCATTCTCACCTTGTCCACCCTCCGTCGATTGACAGTTCGCGCGCGTCCCGTTAACTGAAATAGGTGTAATGCCCGTTCTCGCCGCTTCTTCATCACCCAGCGACCGGACCTACTCCGTCGCGGTCGGTGTTATTCTTGTTTTTGCGGCGTTGGAAATCCTTGCCATCGCAATCCATTTCGGCGCGGAGTACCACGCCGAGCGAGCGACATTGCCGTCGCTGAAAACGCCAGCCGCACCGGCCAGCGCGAAGCCGGGGACGACACCACTTCCTGCGCAGCCCGAGGTCCCCAGTTCGGCCGCTCTTTCTGCATCTGATCGATTACTCAAAGAAGCCGATGTTCTGCGCGAGCGCGGCGATACTGCCAACGCACTGGCACGCCTGCAGGATGCTTCTGAGCGCGACCCGAAAAATCCGCAGGTGCTGGCGGAAATGGCGACGCTTTATGAAGCAATTCAACTCTACGACCGTTCTAACGAGACTTGGCGGAAAATTCAAGATCTCGGCCCCTCCGCCGGCCCACTCTACGAACTCGCCGACATGAAGTTGCGAGTGGGGGCTGCTGCAACAGCTGCGCCCGGCGTGCCGATGGACACCGCGGGTAAGCCGCTGGATGCGGAGGGACTTCCCGAAGGCTCAGTCTTCGGCGTCACCAACATCGAGGCGGAGCAGATCCCGGATCCAGAGGCAGAAACCAATCTGCGCCTAAAAATTGAAATCAAAAAACGGCAGGGCGTCGCCATCGATCATTCGAAATTGCGCATCATGGTTTTGTTCTACGATTCGGTCGATAACGACAAAATCGTGGCGACGGATGCCGACGTTAACTACGAGTGGATGAATCCAAAGCACGACTGGGCGGAATCGAACCCCGAAACATTAATCGTCACCTACCTTCGCTCGAAGACTCATTCCATTACCTCGGAAGCGGCGCTCTCAGCTGCCGCGGCCTCGGTTACCCCAGGAAAAAATTCGTCTAAATCGAAAAAGCGCGGTGAACCGGCCGCCAGTACCGATTCGCTCTCGGGCGATTCCGGCCAACGAAGATATCTCGGCTATGTCATCCGCATTTTGTATGACGACAAATTGCAGACAGTTCGGGCCGAGCCTGCGCGATTGATCAACGACGCACCTAATCCTTCCGTATCGCCGTGACGCAATTGCTCATCGTGCATCGCGATCCCGAGATTGGGCGGGACCTGGTGCAACTGGTGAAAGATTACACTGGATACGAAAGTGTCCTGACCCATAGCGAAAGTGAGACCCTGGTTTGGCTGCGGCGGCAGCCGAATTTGCGGCCGCGAATTTTGTTGACCCAGCTTCAGGCCCCTGGGCTCGATGGTTTTATCCTTGGCGCTTTACTCGGGGAAATGTTCTCTGGTTTGCAGACGTTGTTCCTGCCTGCCTATGCCGCTTCCGAACAGCGAATGGAAGTCGCCGGCTCAAAGGTATTTCCGGAACCGATCGACGGCGAGCGACTGATCTCAACGATCGAGCGCTCGGTCCGGATGTTTTCGGATGCGCCCGATCTTTTTCACGTCCTCGATATTTTGCAAATGTGCTGCCTATCGAGACGCAGCGGTGCCGTGCAAATGGTGTCGGGCTCAAACGTCGGCACCGCTTACATGCGCGACGGGCAGATTGTGCATGCAGAAACTGCAACCGAATACGGAGATAGCGCATTGTTTGAAATCGTGAACTGGGGCGAGATCGAATTTGCCTACGAACGCGGCGTGCATGCCGGTGTTGAAACAATCAAGAAGGCATGGAATGCGTTGCTCATCGATGCGTTGGAAGAAGGAAGACGTCGCGCTCTGCCGGCCTGGCGGCAACAAACGGCGTGATAGTTTTTCCGAGCGCCGCCGGTGAGATTCCTGCTTTATACTCATACTCCTGCTCATCGCTCCCAACCGAATGCAACCGCTAAGAATTGCCGCCCTTTTTCTGCTCTTCGGGTTGGTCGCTGGTGCGGCCAATGCTCAGATTCAAGTGCAATTAAAATTCAGCCGCTTGCAATACATCGCCTACGAACCCCTCCTGGCCACCGTCACGATTACCAATCGCGCTGGACGCGATATTGACCTAAACAACGACGCGGGTGAACGCTGGTTCGGATTCGAGATCACTGGCAGCGATGGCCAATCAATCGCGGCCGATTCGTCGCAGAAAATGGAACCGCTCCGCATCGGGGCGGGCCAGACCGTTACCCAAAAGATTAACATTGCCAGTCTCTATCCCATTCAGGATTTCGGGACCTATCACGTCCGAGCACATGCTTATTTCTCCGATCTAGGGCGCTACTTTTATTCGCAAACCAAGGTCGTTGAAGTTACCGACGCGCGTCCGATCTGGAAGCAAACTGTAGGCATTCCCGCGAGCAGCGAGGCTGCCGGCGATGCCCGCACCTATTCGCTGATGACGAATCGGTTTGCCGATCACACTTCCCTTTACGTCCGGGTCGAAGACGAACATCGGAGTGTGGTTTACGCCACTTATTCCCTCGGCCATGTCATCTCGTTCGACGAACCTCACGCGGAAATCGATCGCGAAAACAGACTTCACGTTCTGCATTGTTCGGCCCCGCGCGCCTGGTCTTATGCAATCATCGGCTTGAACGGGCAGCTCCTCTCTCACTCGACCTTGCTCGAAACGAAATCGCGCCCGCATTTTAAACGGACCGCCGACGGCGAAGTCGCAGTGATTGGCGGGATGGCGGAAACGGCCGCAGTCCAGGCGGTGCGCAGCGCCGTCCCGAAATTATCGACGCGACCGAATGAGAAGCCGCGCGGCGACTAAGGGTCCGCTGATAATGAGGGCACGTTTTGGGCGATACGTTCTTTGCTGCTTGGCCGCGGCCGCCCTCGCGGCCACGGCATCGGCCCAGACACGCTACACCACCGTCGTGATCGATCCCGGCCATGGCGGCTTCGATCCCGGTGGCATTCCCGGCCAGCGGGTGCCGGAGAAAATCATGACCCTGGATGTTTCTTTAAGATTGAAACCGCTTTTGGAAAAGGCCGGCTACAAGGTAGTCCTGACGCGAAAGTCCGATGTGTTCGTTCCACTTGGCGAGCGAGTCGCGATGGCCAATTCTTATCCCAACTCCATTTTTGTCTGTGTTCATTTCAATTCAGCCACCCGCAGCGGAGCTAACGGGATCGAGACATACTTCTATAGCACCGAAAGTGCGCCGCTCGCTGCCAGTATTCATTCCGCCGTGGTTGGCGGTGCGCCCTCGGAAAACCGCGGAGTCCGGCGTCGCGGTTATTTTGTTTTGCGGAAAACAACCGTTCCGGCCGTGCTGATCGAATGCGGATTTCTCACTAATCCGACTGAGGCGCAGTACGCCCAAAGCAGTGACTACCGCCAAAAACTCGCCCAGGAAATTGCCCGTGGGATTCTCAACCGTCCCGCCCTCGCCACTCGCACTGCTTACACCAATCGATCATCACGCGTCGACGTCGGTTTGCAGCCTTTTCTCGATCAGCGTTTCGTGCGCGAGTCGGGCACAAAACACCGCCGCCACAAAACCTCCACCAAGAAAAAATCCTCCAGCACTGAGAAAAAGAAAGTAAGCTCCGAGGAACAGTGAACTCGCCGGTCGTTACCTCGGCGCAAATGCGTGATGCAGAAAATGCCGCGTTTGCACATGGCGTCTCCGCCGAGGCCCTGATGAATGAGGCGGGGGCTGGGATCGCGCAGGCAGTGCAGCAATTCTTTCCGCGTCCCGGGGACTGCCTTGTCTTTTCCGGCAAAGGAAATAACGGCGGCGACGCTCTGGTTGCCGCCGCGCAATTGAAACGGGCCGGGTGGCATACCGATGTTCACCTATCCTTCCCGGAATCGCAATGTAGCGACCTGTTACGCAAAAAAATCACCGAGTTCCGCGATACTCCCCCGCTTGCGGCAGCTGTAGTGGCAGCCGTTTCGGATGCAAATCCAAGCCGTGCACACACAATCATTCTCGACGGCCTGCTCGGCCTCGGATCGAAGCCCCCTTTGCGCGATCCCATCCTGGCGGCGTGCCGTGAGATTAATCGGCTGCGCCAGGAACGCGGGGCATACGTCTTCGCGGTTGATCAGCCAACCGGCTTGGATGGTGATTCCGGGGAAACCGATCGCAATTGCGTCGTTGCTGATTTCACCGTCACGATTGCGGCGACAAAGCGCGGCCTCATTACAGACAATGCCACGAATGTTGTTGGCCGCCTCGAAGTCGTGCCGCTGTCCGATCTACCGCTCGAGGCGGCTGATGAAACCGTTGGCTGCGCCGCGTCGCTGCAAGGATTACTGCCGCGCCGGCCATTCGATGCCCACAAAAATCAGTTCGGCCGAGTCGGAATTGTCGCGGGCTCGCGCGGTTTCGTGGGTGCAGCTACCATGTGCGCGTGGGGCGCGTTGCGCGGTGGCGCCGGCCTGGTCGAAGTCTTCGTTCCGCAAAATATTTACGACATCGTCGCCGCCGCGGCCCCTTTCGAATCGATGGTCAAACCGGTGAAATCGTATCGCGATTTGATCGAGGAAAAGATCGATGTCTGGGGAATTGGACCCGGGCTCGGCAGAGACAATGCACCTGAAATTATCGAATTAATTCAGCGCGCGGAAAATCCGATGGTGGTTGATGCTGATGCCCTCAACATCGTCTCGACTAACGTTAGTATTCTTAAGCATTGCCGCGGTCCGCGTTTGCTTACCCCCCATCCGGGTGAAATGAAACGCCTCGCCGGTAATCAAAAAATTTCGCGCACCGAACTCGCCGAAAAATTTACCGGCGAGTTTCCGATAACGCTTTTATTGAAAGGAAGCCGCACCATCGTTGCGGAGAAGGGAAAGTTTATCAGTTACAACACCACTGGAAATCCAGGAATGGCCACCGGCGGCATGGGCGATGTTCTCACCGGGGTTTGCTCTGCCTTACTCGCTCAAAATCTTTCGCCTTTCGACACTGCCCGCGTCGGCGCGTGGGCCTGTGGCCGTGCCGCCGAGATTTCAATATTCAACCACGGCGAAAGCCAGCAGTCGCTCTTGCCTCGCGATGTGCTAACAAATCTTGGACGCGCCTTGGGCGAGTTGCAGTAGCGACTCCCAATATTGCCGGTATGACATTGATTTCCAATCCAACTGAGACGCGCGCTCCGCCGCCAAGCGAATCTACCGCAAGCAAGATAAAAAAAGCGCTCGGCCCAATCGGCGTTATCGGCGTCGTCATCTTGAAATTCATCGGCAAGATCAAGTTTATCCTGCCGATTCTGCTCAAAACCGGCGGTTCAATGGTTCTAATGGTCGGAGTTTACGCCAGCATCTGGGGTTGGAAATGGGCGGCCGGGTTTGTCCTGCTTTTGCTCCTGCACGAGTGCGGACATTTGCTCGCCGCGAAGAAATTCGGTCTGGCCGTGAGCGCGCCGATGTTCATTCCCTTTATGGGCGCGTTCATCGCCCTTAAGGAGGCACCGCGCAACGCCTGGATGGAAGCGTGCGTCGGAATTGGCGGGCCGATCCTCGGTTCGCTGGCCGCGGCCGCGTGTCACGCGCTCGGTCTCGCCCTTGATTATCCCCTTTTTATCGCGCTCGCCTGGACGGCCTACTTTCTCAATCTCTTCAATCTCACGCCGGTTGGCATGCTTGATGGAGGCCGCATCGTGACCGCGCTCTCGCCCTGGCTTTGGTTGCCGGGATTCGCGGCTCTTGGCTGGCTGGCCTGGACACATCCGAACTTCATTATTTGGATCCTACTGTTTGCCTCGCTCCCGCGAATCTTCTCGCTTTTCCGCACACGCACCGAAGAAGAGCAACGTTATTATGAAGTCGCGTGGCCGCAGCGCTGGGTGATGGCGGCGATGTATTTCGGTCTTATCGGCGCGCTCGTCCTCGGCATGCACATTTCCCATCTGCAATTGATGGAGCGCGTCGGTTCGGCGCGCCAGAAATACGAGCAAACCTTCCCCCAAGCTGAGTAATGAGCTTCCGGCGGGCGATATGTTAAAATTCGATTGCCTCAGCCACCCTCTTTTGCCAGCTGCTGCGATTGGGCTGCTTGCTTTTCAAGAATGAGGGTCTTGATGAAATTCTGGGCCGTCGTCAGATCGCCTTCTGTGGCCGAAAGGTAAAGACTCGTCGCTTTCACCCTGTCGCCCGCGGCTATGGCTTTTACGATCTCTTCGTGTTCTTCTGGTTTTAATTCTCGCTTCATCGGTATTGAGGGACTGAGCCATTGTTCGACACGTTCGTCCACCGGTTTAATCGTTTCCTTCGCTGATTCCCTTTGAATCGAGGGTCAAGTCCGTGAAATCTCCCGGGCCTCGCCGCTGAGGACAGCGACCGCTACCACTGGGCAAAAACGCCAAAAACGGACATCAACATCCAACACCCAACATCGAACATCGAAGCTAGGTTCAGGTTATCGCTTATCGGGAAATCGAGTATCCAGTATCGACGACAGGGAGGCGATTAGGAATACGAAGACGAGGAAATAGTTAGAGATCCTTCGACTTCGCTCAGGATGACAAGAAAGAAGGGGCAATCGACAATCAATTAATGCACTGCGTTCTGGCAAAGCTTTTGAAACGCCGGATCGCTGCGCAAGGCGTCCCACGTTGGATCGAGCCTTAAGAGCGCGGGCGTGAGTGGCGTGGCATAGAGGGAACTCTGATACGGGATTTGCAGGAGATGCGCGAGGATTGAAATAGCGCGAGCGTTGTTCCCAAAGCTAGCGTCGATCAAGGCCAGGTTTTCTTCAGCGCCGGGCCGTCCGATCGCGTCGTTTTGCACTAGTGCGCTCACGCGCTCCGCTTCTTTATAGGCAGATTCCTTGTCGCCGAGGATGGCATACGTCCTGGCCAGATGTATCGCAGGGAAATCGTTGTCAGGTTGATTTTGGCAAAGCACTTCGAGAATATTGCGCGCTTGTTCGGCACTCGCTTTTGCTCCGGCAGTATCACCGGCCAGCAGTCGAGAAGAAGCCAAAAACTCTTGGAAGGCGCCTACTTCCAGCTCAGAGCCGAACTGGAACTGAGCGAAGCGTGTCTCGAGCAACTGAACAGCTCCGGGGTAATTCCGCTCGAAAATCAGTTGATCTACTTTCTGGGGCACTGCTTCGTAGGACGGAGTAAGTGCGTTTACCCCTTCGAGGCACCTTGCGGCCTGCGTGAGATTCCCTTGCGCCTGGTAAATCCCCGCTTTCGACGCTAGCAGATCTATGTCATTGGGCCGAATTTCCAGCGCACGATCATATAGCTTTAAGGCATTATCGAACCGTCGGAGATCGTCGTAATTATCCGCAGTTTCTGTCAGCAATTCTACATTTCGCGGGTCGAGCACAAGAGCCTGCTCGTAATAGGCGACCGCCTCCTCCCAGTTTCCCTGGTGCCGCGCGATTTGGGCAAGGGCTGCCGGGATTTCGCTGTTGCCGGGCAACATTTTGCTGACGTGCAAAAAATTTGTCCTGGCCGCGTCGTAGTCGTGTAGCTCAGAATACTGGTACTGCGCTAATGCCAGCAATGTTTCAGATGAGTCCGGTTGCAGCTTCTGTGCGGTCTCGAGGGCGCGTTTGGCCGCTTCCGTCGAATCGCCAAAGGATGGATACAAACTCGAATGCGCGCCCGAAAGTTTGCTCCACGCCAATGCGAAATCCGGATCTAGGTGGACCGCTCGTTTATAGAAACTAATCGCTTTCTGAATAGGATAAACGGATCGAATGCTCTCACCTTCGGCCGCCAAACCCCGCAAATAAGCATCGTAGGCTTCGGGATTGGTGGTCGGTTTCGCGCCGAACGCCTGCTCCTCGTGACCGCTTAACTTTGCCTGCAACGCCTGTGCAATTGATTTCGCGACGTCACTTTCGACGCCAAAAATGTCTGTCAGCTTGCGATCATAGGTCTCAGCCCAGAGATGCGAATCGTTGCGCACGTCGATGAGCTGCACCGACACTCGTACTTGGTCGGACGCCTTCTGCACGCTACCTTCAAGAATATTAGAAACGCCGAGCTGGTGAGCTATTTCACGCAAATTATCCGGCGCGCTTTTGTATTTCTGTGTCGATGTCCGCGAAATGACTTTCAAGTCCGCAATCTTGGAAAGCCGTGTCAGAATTTCATCCTGGATGCCGTCGGCGAAATAGGCGTTCGCTTTTTCTTCGCCCAGGTTCTCGAATGGGAGTACCGCGATCGACTTTGTTGAAACCTCTGCCGACCCGCTCTGTTTATTGAGCGCAGTATAACGGCCGACCAAAAACAATCCTCCGGAGATCGCCCCAGAGATGATGACAACATAAATCCACGCGCGGCTGCGGAAAGGTTTGCTCGATAACTCGTCCGATTCCGTCAGTTTGATTCCTTCAGGCGTTAGCTCAAAGGCCCAGGCCAAAATCAGCGAGATCGGGAAACCGAGGAGAACGAGCGCAATTACTAGCTTGATGGCCCAGTTGGGAATTTCGAGGACCGGAAAAGTCGCGGTTGCCACTTGAATCAAAAGCCACCCGACGATGGCATACGCGACCGCGACTTTGTAAACGTTGCGCCGCTTCAGCTCTGCGAAGAACGAGGGCCTGCCGTTCATGGCTTCGGGGCTGCGGCCGGCGGCACCTGCACTTTCAATTTCTGGCAGAGCGCAGCAAAGCGCGGGTCATCCCTGTAATTCAGAAGGAAGGGCGTGCCTAACAATTGCGTCAAACCGGGGTCGTGTTCCGTATAAGCGCGTTCGAGCCACTCAAACATCTTGTCGGGTTCTTTGCGCAGACCGTAGACGGTGGCGATTTGGAAAGGGCCACTCACCGCATTTTCGTCGATCAACTTTTGCAAAGAAGCGTCGGCCGCCCCGCGATCGTTCTGTATTTGCAAGGCCAGAGCCAGCGCGTAATCCCGCCAGAATCCTTTCGGCTCCAGCTGTGCATCTTGCAGCGCGGCCGCGGCGTCCCCACGTATTACGTCGAGGGTAGTAAGATAGGCGTGCAGTCGAGCGGCGGCTGGTTGAAGCTCGATCGCTTTGCGCAAAGCAGCCTCGGCCTCGTCGTATCGGCCACCGGCAATCAGGATGCGGGCGAGATTCAAATAGCGAATCACGCCTAACGGATCGAGTGCCAGCGTCTGTCGCATTATGTTCTCCGCCTCCGCCAGCCGACCTTGCGCAGCGAACAGAAAGCTCAGGGCGAATTTGGGTCCGGCGTCGGCCGGGGCCAGTTTCTCGGCCTTGCGGAATTCGGCTTCGGCTGCGGCGAAATCGAGGTCGGGTGTGAGCAACACCCAGCCGAGCGCTTCATGCGCAGCGGCGAGATCGGGCGCAAGCGACAAGGCGGTTTGTGCTGCGTTCCTCGCCTTGGCGTAGGCTTCGTTGGCTTCAGCGCCAGCCAGCCAGGTGGCGGCGAGTTGTCGCCATGCGGCGGATAGCTGCGCATAGGCGAGCGCGTAGCGCGGATCGAGCCGGATAGCTTCGCCGTAGAACTCTGTCGCTTTGCGTGTGCCCTCCTCGGTACTGAGACGGAAGTAGAACGTTCCCTGTTGCAACGCGTTGTACGCTGCCAGGTTATTGTTAGAGGGTGCAGCATCGGACTTTGCCGGTGCGCCCAGAAGCTTGATCTTGAGCTGCTCGGTCACCGCGGTGGCGATCTCGCTCTGGACGGCAAAGACATCCTTCAACTCTCGGTCGTATGTTTCGGACCAGAGGGCGCGGCCATCCGCGGCATTGATTAATTCGGCGACGATGCGCACGCGGTCGCCCTGTTTGCGCACGCTGCCTTCGAGCAGGTTCGTCACCCCTAGCTTCTCGCCAATCATCCGGCTGTCGTCAGATTTGCCCTTGAACAGAAATGACGAGCTTCGGCCGATGATCTTAAGTCCGGGAATTTTAGCGAGAACGGCAATCAATTCTTCCGAAAGGCCGTCGGAGAAATAATCGTTGCCCGGATCGCCGCTGGTATTGACCAGGGGCAGCACCGCGATCGACTTCGCCGGTACTTCAACTGATCCGCTCTGCTTGCTGGTCACGGTGTAGCGCCCGAGAAAAAATAAGCCGATGGAAATCGCGCCCCCGATTGTGACAACGTAAATCCATACGCGATTATGCGGTGCCTTTGTCGGCGGTTCGCCCGCAAACTCCGTTCGCTTCAAGCCTTCCGGCGTCAATTCAAACGCCCAGGCCAGAATCAGCGCAATTGGAAAACCCGCGGCGACGACCGCGACAAAGACCTTCATCACCCAACCCGGCGCTTCGAATGTCGGAAATAAAATCGATGCCGCTTGAATCAACAGCCACGCCACCACGGCGTAGGCAACCGCAACCCTGTAGACGTTGCGCCGCTTCAGCTCAGCGAAGAAATTGGCGATCTTCATTGTTTCTCAGCGAAAACTTTAGCCACCAGCGCCTGAAATCGCGGCTCTTTTTGCAATGGGTCCAGCATCGGATCGACTTTGAGAAAGATAACATCGAGCCCGGCGCCTTCCTGGTAGCTGCGTTCAAGCCATTCGACAGCCTTACCCTTTTCCCCCAACGCCATGTGCAGCAGGGCGTAGCTATAAGATGGAACATAGCGGTGCGCTGCGATCTGCGGCAGTTGCGCCAGAATCTTTAATGCTTCATCCCGCTGCCCGAGTTTTGCGTAAGCTTGACCAAGCAGAGCGAGAACGAAGGGATCATCGTCCAATTCGACAGCTTTTTTGTATTCCGTCAGGGCTGCGCGCAGATCGCCTTTCATTTCCAACGCCTGGGCGAGATTCCAATGCGCGTAATAGAATCGCGGATCCAGGTCGATCGCTTTGTGAAACTGCTCGATCGCTTCATCATAGCGCCTCGCTACCAGAAAGTCGGCGCCAAGATCGGCAGTAATAATAACTGACAATGGATCGAGCTCGAGCGCACGTTTTCCTTCCGCGATTGCGCGATCAAACTGACCAACGGCCAGCAAAGGTCCGTCTCCAAACCAATGGTGTGCCGTTGCGTAATTCGGATTTAACGCGATCGCACGCTCAAATTCCCTGATCGAGCCCGCGAAATCCAAATGATGAACACACAGACTAAAACCAAGCGTGGTGTGTGCTTCGGCCACGTTATCGTCGATCTCCAGAGCTTTCTTCGCTGCCGCCTCGGCCAGCGGAAAAGAATCCTGCGGCCGCGCCGCGCCAAAGCCCGAAAGAAGAATATAGGAATCACCGAGACCCACATAAGCCAGCGCATAGCCCGGATCTTTCTCGATCGCCTGCTTGAAATAATCGATTGCTTTTTGAAGATCAGGTCCGGTGCGTTTGTTCCAAAAATATCTTCCCTTCAGATATAGCTGGTAGGCCTCCGTATTCCGGGTCGGCTGCATCGAAATCGCATGTTGCTCCGCCCCGGTCAGCTTCGCCTTAAGTATATCGGCTACCTTCGCCGCGATCTCGCTTTCGACCGCGAAAATATCGATCAATTTACGATCAAAACTATCCGCCCATAAGTGGGCATCAGTCGCCGCATTGATTAACTGCACATTCACCCGCACCTGGTCCTGGGACTTTTGCACACTGCCTTCGAGAATATTGGCAACGCCCAGCTCTTTCGCGATCTGGGGCAGATTATCCGGGGAGCTTTTGTAACGCT
>QHQU01000082.1 GCA_003219925.1 Verrucomicrobiota bacterium | reverse complement strand
CAATATCCGCGTCGGCAAAATCGCGGACAGACGTTCCGCGAAAGATCGACATCAAGGTTTCGATGTCGAAATCCGTGGTGGTTTCGTCGAGTGAGATGCTGATCGCATGATCGCCTGCTGCACGTAGATTGCACCCGGCACGTTCGGCGCGTTCGATCAAATTGCTGCTCGAGGCCTGGTCGAGTTCAATCCGGATAGTGTCGAAGAAATTTTCGTATGCGATCCTAAAACCAAGCTGGCGCAAACCTTCCGCGAGTTTAGCAGTGAAATTGTGGACGCGTTGGGCGATAGCGCGCAATTCCTTTGGTCCGTGATAAACCGCATACATCGCGGCGATCACAGCTAACAAGACCTGGGCAGTGCAGATGTTACTGGTGGCTTTGTCGCGCCGGATGTGTTGCTCGCGTGTTTGCAGCGCCAATCGATAGGCCGGACGTCCTTCAGCGTCGTGGGAAACGCCAACGAGCCGGCCGGGAAGGTGACGTTTGAATTGATCGCGTGTCGCGATGTAGGCCGCATGCGGCCCGCCAAAGCCAAGCGGAACGCCGAACCGCTGGGTCGAACCAACCGCCACATCGGCCTCGAATTCTCCGGGCGGTTTCAATAAAGTGAGTGCAAGAATGTCAGCCGCGATGACGAGCAACGCGCCGACCTCGTGCGCCGCCTTCGCGAATTTTTCGTAGTCATAAATCACGCCGTCTGTTGCCGGATACTGGACCAGTGCGCCAAAAACCGTGTCATCAAATTCGAAATCGGAAAAATCGCCGGTGACGATTTCGATTCCGAGCGGCTTCGCGCGGGTCCGCACAACGGCGATGGTTTGCGGATGACAATTGTCCGCCACGAAAAATCGATTCCTCGAGTCACGTCCGGTGGCCGCGTGATAGCATAGTGCCATTGCTTCGGCAGCTGCGGTTGCTTCATCGAGTAATGAAGCATTGGCGATGTCGAGCGCGGTCAGGTCGGTCACCATGGTTTGGAAATTCAGGAGTGCTTCGAGCCGGCCCTGGGCAAGCTCGGCCTGATAGGGAGTGTAAGCGGTATACCAGCCGGGATTTTCGAGAATGTTTCGCTGAATTACCGGCGGCGTGATGGTGTCGGAATAGCCCGCGCCGGTAAAATTTCGCGCGACCTTATTTTTCGACGACAGAGCACGCAATTCCGTCAGTGCTTCGTTCTCACTTTTCGCCTTCGGCAAATCGAGGGTCCGATCCAGCCGGATGTTTTTCGGAACGGTGGCATCGACCAGGGCGTCCAGATTTTCGAAGCCCAACTCGCGCAGCATTTGCATAGTCTCTTCGGCACTTGGGGCGATGTGACGATCGGCGAAAGTGGCGATCGTAGTTGGGGTCGCGGCGAACTTATCCGGCCCCGATTTTCTTGTCGTTTCTGCGACTGGCTTTTCTACCGTCTCTGTCCCGCCCGAATGCATTGCGAAAGATTACGGAGCGTGATGGGTGCTTCAAGTGAGGCGCGTTGTAGCTGCCGCCGTCTCTGGCGGCAGAATTTCGCCGTTTCGCGACGGGATGCCTCGACTGACGCTCGGGATGACGAGCAAGTGAATCAGGCTGGCCGCTAACGCGAGTCGTACGTTTCTACACCATGCTCGCGCAATTTTTTGCGCAGCATGGCCAAATGCTCGCGGTTTCGTGTTTCCACCGTGCAAAGGACATGCACCGCCGAGACGTCCGAGCCGGCAAAGGCGCGGTCGTGCATTACTTGTTTGATGCTTGCGCCGCTCGCGGCAATTTGCGTGGTCAAATCCGCCAATCCGCCGGGCCGATCGCTGATGACAGCTACGAAACGCGAGAGCCTTCCATCGGCAACAAGGCCGCGTTCGATGACCCGGCTCAAGACATTGGGATCAATATTTCCGCCACAAAGGAGAAGGACGACGCGTTTACGGGCGAGACTACGAAGATCGCCGGACAGGCATGCGGCCAGAGGAGTGGCGGCAGCCCCTTCAACTACGCCCTTTTGCAACTCTACGATGCGCAAAATAGAAAGCGCGATTTGTTCCTCGCTGACGATAACAGCTCGATCAACGCGCGACTTCGCGATCTCGAATGCATTTTTGCCGACTTGCGGAATAGCCAAACCATCCGCCAGCGTCGGTTGCATTTCGATCCGCGTAGGTTTGCCCGCTTTCAATGCGCCTGAGAAACTTGCGGCGTTTTCCGCTTCGACCGCGATAATTTTCACTTTCGGTCGCTTGGTTTTCACTGCCAGCGAAACGCCCGCGATTAACCCGGCTCCGCCCACCGGCACAATCACCGCATCGACGTTTGGAACCTGCTCAAGAATTTCCAGGCCCATCGTGCCTTGGCCGGCAATGATCGCCGGATCATCGTAGCCATCGATGTAGGCCAGCTTATCCTTCGCCGCGATTTCGTGCGCGTGTGTTTTCGCTTCCGCAAAATCTTTGCCATGCAGAACCACTCGAGCGCCGAGTTTCTGGCAATTGCTCACTTTGATCAGCGGTGCATGCTTTGGCATCACAACCGTCGCGGGCACACCCAGCAATTTGCCCTGGTAGGCGAGGGCCTGGCCGTGATTTCCAGCGGAGGCTGCGATGACTCCACGTTTTTTCTGCTCGACGGGTAATTGTGAAAGAACGTTGCGCGCGCCGCGTTCCTTGAAACTTCCCGTGCGCTGCAAGTTGTCGAGCTTGCAGAAAATTTCCATCCCAGTGAGCTCGCTCAATGGAATCGAAGGCAGGCAGGGGGAATAATACACCGCACCTTTGCTTCGCTCGCGTGCTGCTTCGATGTCCGCGAAATTGACCACGCGGTTTGCATACACCGCACCGAAAGATGCGGCAACGATTTCGCTACGAGCTATTGAAGGAACACAGACTTCCAAATCTGTGCGCTCAGCGGAGTTCTACTCCGCTGACACTTGGTTGAACGAACAGCGGGGAGAATCCCCGCTGGGCCCACAGGCCCCTGGCCCGTGTTCCGTTCGATCAGGTCAAAACAACCGCATCAAGCGACGCACGTACTGTTTCAGCCAACTGCTGTGGATCGAACGGCTTCGATAGAAAGGGCAGGTCGCTTGATGGAGTGCCGATGGTCGTCATTTCGGGCAAATAGCCGGAGGTCAGCAGAATTTGCGTCGAAGGGCTGTTGATCCGCATCCAATCAGCAAAGTCGCACCCGCTCATGTCAGGGAGCACGATGTCACTGACGACAAGATTGATTGCGGTGTTCTCAATCAGCCGCTTGGCTTCGTCGGCGCGAAATGCCTCGAGCACATTGTAGCCGAGCAGGCGCAATGTCCGCACCGCGACGTGCCGCACGCTGATGTCGTCTTCCACCACCAGAATGGTTTCGGTCCCGTTTGGCAATTTCGGCCGTTTTCTGTAGGCCGCCGTGGGAGGCGCGGCAACCTCAGGGAGGTAGATGCGCACGGCGGTGCCTTTGGCGAGCTCACTCTCAACGGTGATGTGACCGCCGCTCTGACCAACAATTCCATAGCAAGTAGCGAGGCCAAGCCCGCTGCCGTGACGATCATCTTTCGTAGAAAAGAACGGTTCGAAAAGATGGTCCTTCACGTCCTCGCTCATCCCCATGCCATTATCGATGACGCTAATGCGGACGTATTTGCCCGATGGCAGTTCCCGGGGCGATTTGCCATTTGTCGAAATCGTCTCTGTTTTCAATACCAGTGTGCCTCCCGCCGGCATCGCATCGCGTGCGTTAACTGCGAGGTTAATAATAATCTGGGTGAATTGATCCGGATCGACTTTGATGTGTCTTTTTTCCGGCATCAGCTCGCAAAGAACGGAGATGTTTTCGCCGAGCAGCCGCAGGATTGAGCGCTCAAGATTATGGATGAGCGTGTTCACTTCCAGAACGCGCGGTTCCAGCGGTTGGCGACGGCTGAACGTGAGAAGCTGTCTGGTCAATGAGGCTGCTCTCCCGGCCGCGCTGCGAATTTCGCTGAGATATTTTGCACCGGTCCCGCGGCCAGGAATTTCCGCCACCAGCAGGTCGCTGTAACCGAGAATTGCGGTCAAGAAATTGTTGAAGTCGTGGGCGACGCCGCCCGCCAGTTGACCGAACGCTTCCATTTTCTGGGAATGTGAGAGCTGGTCTCGTAGCTGTTTGCGCGCGGTCACATCCATGAGCACGCCAACGAACCGCACGGCGCGTCCATTTTTGTCGCGCACAAGCAGGGCGCGCTCCAATAACTGAAGGTAATGGCCTTTAGCGTGTCGAAACCGATATTCGCCCGACCAATGCTCCGCTTTGGATTTGATGGCCTCGCGAATGGAGGCGGCTATTCGGGAGCGATCGTCGCGATGAATCTGGTGTTGCCAGAAGGCGATCGTCTGACGTGATGCGCCGGGGGAATAACCGAGGAGGGAATGGAGGCCTTGCGGCCAGGTGAGCGCGCCGCTGGCTAAATCCCAATCCCGAATTGCATCCTTTGTAGCCCGGGCAACCAACTGATAATGATCCGGACTTTTCGTCGCAGCGGTCTTCCGCGAAGTCTGCCGTTGGTTCTCATTGCTATTACACAGATGCGAATTTTTTCTGGCCGCCTTTCGTTGGCGCCGCGTCTGGATGTGAGTTGCCGTGGTTGCTCGCATTCGCCGCGGGGTGAACGTCCGTCCTCAGAAAAAGCTAATTCTGTGCCGCTAATTCAAGCGAACGTGATTTAGGGAACGGGCCATACGGTCGAAAGTGGAAAATGCGGTTATAAGCGAAATTTATGGAAAACATGACGGCGGCCTGCGTTTCTCCTCTCAAATCAGAGTGCACGTTTTATCAAAGCGAAATCCTCAGCGAGCAGAGATACCGAGAAGCTTTGCGCACCGCGATCGGCGATCGGATGACCTAAATCGCGCAATCGATACCTTTCTAATCAACGACTGACCGTGCGGAGGCCCTGCCGTCCGAGAGCAGCCATGTCGTTCTCGTGCTCAACGTGAAATGTGAGTCGAATATATTTCGCTTCCACCCCGAGCATCGAGACATTGAAGAGACGTTTGCGTTTGAATGAAACGGCGCCGTCTACCGGCGTCCATTTGTCGCTGTCGGCCGAAAGTTTCTCATTCGAAATTGCAATTCTGAGCTCGCCCCGAGCTGCCAGGTTTTCGTTTATCACGGTAAAGCGATCGAGCGGGGAACTCCGCACCAGCGAGATGATAAAGGTGGTGTCGCCTTCCGGCAGCGAACAACTAACGGTGTCGTTGTCCAAAGTAAGGATGTTCTTTTCCGCTTGGCTCTTCAATGCCGCCGGCGCATCCTGACCGTCAGACAGGACGCGCTCGACCACGCTCATCTGAGGAATATCTGGGGTTTTGTCAGACGTTGCCCTGACTGTCGGCGCCCCGCACATTACTGAACTTGTAGCGGCCAGAATCAAAACGATTACACGCCGAGACTTCAACATACGTCGTTGTTCGAAGCTTAGACTGCGCCACGCTTTTTCTTTTTTTGGCGAGCTTTCCACCAAAATCCCCCAGCCTAATCCGTCTTTTCCCTTGAATTACAACGTATCTCTGAGTAACCATCGGCAAGGCGGCCACGTTGAAGCTGGAATGTCAATGGCGGCGGATTCGAAACCTTAACCAAGTGCGAGATTTGCGTCGATTTGAGGACGAGAGGGCAGGGCGGTCGCGCCGCCTTTTGCTGGTCGATCTTTTTGACTCGAGCAGGTGATTTTAATGAGTCGGATAGTCCGTTCTGTCTGCCCGCGCGGCAAACGATTGGGTTTCTTCTTGCTTGTCTCCACATTATTCGGAGCACTTCCCGCCTTAGCGCAGGACGCCGTTCGCCCCTCCCTTGCCGGTGAAGAAGCGGCCGAAGCCCGCCGCCAGGACATCGAGCACATTCCTTATAATTTGGTGACCGGCCCGATCAGATATCGCATCAGCGCAACCCTCGGCTTCGAGTATAACGATAACATCAATCTTTCTGAAAACAGTCCCGAGGGCGATTTCATCATTCACCCGCTAGTAACGATTAATGCTCTCTGGCCGGTCACCCAGCTCAATACCTTGCGATTAGATATCGGCCTCGGTTATGCTTTCTATCTTGATCACTCCAGCCAGGACACCAACGGCGTTCTCCTCACCCCGGGCTCGCAACTCGCCCTGGACGTCTTCGTCGGCGATTTCCGGATCAACTTTCACGATCGCTTTTCTCTACAACAGGATCCGATCAGCGAGTTGCAGCTCAGCAACGTGATTGATTACGGCCGTTTCGAAAATAGCGTTGGTGTTTCCGTCCTGTGGGACTTGAACAAGGCAGTAGCGACACTTGGCTACGATCACTACCTTTACGTTTCAACCAACTCAGACCTCGATTACCTCGATCGCAACGCGGAAGTTCTCGTCGGGTCGCTTGCCTTTACTTTAACCAATACGACCGGGGTTGGTCTGGAATCGAGTTTTGTCCACACCTACTACGATCAGAACGTGCTTAATAATTCGAATGCCGTCACCGCCGGTGCATTTCTCGAAACCCAGTTGACCAACTACATGAGGGTGCGTGTCGCCGGCGGTTATCAGATGATTAACTTCGATAACACCGGCTCGGTCTTTGATTCGAACGATGTTCACGATTATTATGCGAACATCCTCATTTCCCACCGGCTCAACGCCTATATCACGCAAACCCTGTCTGCCGGTCATGAAAATCAGCTCGGAGTGAACTCAAACTTTATTACTCTGAATTATGTCCGGTATTTCGCGACGTGGAATATCATTCGTAATACCTTGCTTTCGACCGAGGTGTTCTATGAGGATGCGGATGACTCCGGCGGATTTATCGACGAACACCTCCACCGCTACGGCGGCGCCATTAGCATCGGCTATCAATTGACGCCGCACGTTACCCTCGGATTGCGCTATCAATTTACGGAAAAGGATTCCAATGTTCCGTTCCGCGATTACACCCAGAACCGCATCTCTTTCGACGGCACATACAGCTTTTAAAAATAGGGGTAGAGGATGAAGGCCGCTGTGTTCATAATCACCATCCTCGCGTTGTCCAATTTCTCGTTAATAGCGCAGGAAAGCAGTCCCTCTCCCACGGCAGCTAAAGCGCAGCCCCCCGATTTGCCGGTTACCAGCACCGTCATGCGGACCAATTCAATGACTGTCCTTGACGATAAGAAAAGGCTGGGGTCGAATGATTACGTTAGCTTTCGCGTAGTCGAAGATCGCGATGAGGAGTCGCAGCATCTGCGCGTGAACGACAA
>QHQU01000081.1 GCA_003219925.1 Verrucomicrobiota bacterium | reverse complement strand
CTTTAATGGCGATGGCCATCCAGATTACCTCCTGTTTAACTCAAGCACGCGACAGACGGGGATATGGTATCTCAATAATAACGTCCTAAGCTCTGGCCTGTTTAGTCCCGCTCTTCCTGCCGGCTGAAGCGGCAGCGTTTTCAAAACCGTGTCTTCAGCACCGCCAGCCATGAAAAGCGATTTCAACGGTCACGGCAAGGCAGACGTTCTCTGGCAAAATACCTCCGGTTCCCGTGCCCTCTGGCTCATGAACGGTAGCACTTTTGGCAGCAGCATCTTCCTGCCATCGGTGGCGACCTCCTGAAAGATCGTCGGCTCGGGCGATTTCAACGGCGATAACAAGCCCGACATTCTTTGGCAAAATAGTTCCGGCGCTCGCGCCATCTGGCTCATGAACGGGACCACTTACAGCAGCAGTGTCTACTTCGGAACCGTGGCGACGTCCTGGAACATCAGAAATTACTGATCGTCAACGCCTGGCATCGGTCGGTTGCCTCAAGCATCTAGAATATACCTGCTGTCATTGCATGCCACTGTAGCATTTCCATTCAACCTTCTTCACCTGACCGGCAGCTACATCGACCTCGAAAGGGCCATAGTGCCAACATGACTTTCCAGTCCGATCTAGCCTTCGACGGCGCAGGAAATTTATTCCTTACTGGTCTGGCTCCGCCGAATGGGCGCGAGGCGGCGATTCTCACGACTTTGCCGCCCGGCAATTTCACGGCGATCGATCAAAGCGTGAGAACGGCTTCCGATGGCGGCGTTAACCAGATCAGGGAGCGTTGGGTCTATGACCTCACGCTGTCGTTTACTCGGATCGGCTTTCAACCCCAATCGCTCCTGGGTGAAAGTGGAGTAGAGCCGGCGCGGTGTGATGGTGATCGGTAATGCTCTTGTCGAAGACCAGTCGTCTTGATCTCGTTAGGGCGACGAGAAGTGTGAAGTTATGTCGCGCTATACTAACAATAAATAGACGAAGTAGCCATAGCCTGCCAATTGGCACGTGGCATGTCTTACGCTAAAGATCTCGGTAGTTTAACTTCAAACTGTGAAAACGAGAGACTGCATTATCCCCAAGAGTAAGGTCGCCTTGGAAACAGGGCTGGCAGAGTTGCGTCGTACGACTCCAATCTCCGGGATAGGCGTTGCGCTGCTCGCTCTCCAGATCGCCGAGCTAGAAAACAGATGCGCGGCAATGCGCCAGCGAACAGCGCAAAAGGCCAGTCCTGAACGACGTACAAAACGCACGTTGCGTTCTGCAGCATAAGTGCTCCGGCGCGGCCTCGTTATGAGAGCGACTTGTGTGACCCACAGATTGCTTAAACGATACAAACAATCGCGCTATCTTTGTGCTGATCGGAACAAGCAAACGGGCACGATGCCCGTTTGCCCCACAGACAAGCTGTCTGTGCTACTTTTCTGCCATGCCAGCGATCGGGATCACCGGCGGAATTTCTACCGGCAAATCGACTTTTGTAAATTGCCTGCGTGAACTATTGCCGGACGCGAAGTTTTTCGATGCCGACGCCATGGCGCGCCAGCTCACACACCATGACCAAACCGTGCTCGCCCAAATTCGTGAGAAATTTGGCAATGGCGTTTTTGATGCAAATGGGCAGTTGAATCGAAGCGCACTTCGCGCGATGGTTTTCCAGGCGCCGGAGAAGCGGCGCGAGCTCGAAGAAATTCTTCATCCGCCAATTCGTCAGCACTGGAGCCGCGAAGCGGCAAAGCATCGCCAATCGAATGAATATTTTTTTGCCGACATTCCACTTCTTTACGAGACAGGTGGAGAAAAGCTTTGCGATCGGGTGGTGGTGGTGGCGTGCTCGGAGGAGGTCCAAATGGAGCGCCTGATGAAACGCATGGGACTTGATTGGGATTCCGCGGCCGCAATCATTGCGGCGCAGATACCGCTGGCGGAAAAAATGAAACGGGCTGATCACGTAGTTTGGAATAATGGGCCGCAGGGCCTCCTTCTGGAGCAGGCGCGGTTTTTGGGGAACTTATGGACAGGGGAATAGGGGATGCCTCTCCGGTAGAGGCGGGCCTGACACCTGTGAGCCAGGATGTTGCACCCGACACAGCGGCCACGGCAGGTGAGCGGAAGGGGAAGCCCACAGATAAAGGGAACAAAGAGCCGCCGCCGTCTCCTGTAGAGGCAGGCGTGACGCCTGCTAGTGGGGACGCTGCAGCCGACACGGCTGCCACTACAGAGCCGCGGCCAATGGCTGCTGCTGCAGCGCCGGTTATGGCTCCAGATGCCCCTGCGTCTATTGACTTGAATGCATTGCATAAAATGTCGCCTGAAGAATTGGCCGAACTCGGGAAAAAGTTCGGCGTTTTTCTGAATCCAGGACGGACGCGGCACTATCACATTCTTGATGTAGTGCGCGCGGCATTGGGCAGCGGTTCAACCGTCACGGCTGAAGGATTCATCGATCAACCGGGGGACTCATTCGCCTTTCTCCGCTGGCCGGAACTTAATTTTTTGCCGGTGCCTGAAGACGCAGCAGTGCCTCGAGCGACGTTGCAAAAATTTTGGCTGCGTGGCGGACAACGCGTGGGAGGAAAATTGCGCCTTCCGCGCGAACGTGAGAAATCCCTCGTTCTCGACGAGATCAGCACCGTCGAAGGCGCCCCGCTGTCAGAGTGGAGCGAAAAAACCGATTTCGAAAAGCTGACGCCGCAATACCCCGAGGGCCGGATCATGCTGGAGAACGACAAAACGAAATCATTGAGCGCGCGGGCGGTCGATTTGCTGGCGCCGCTCGGGCGTGGGCAGCGCGGCCTGATTGTATCGCCGCCGCGAGTGGGCAAAACGATTTTGTTGAAGGAAATTGCAAAAGCAATCCGGGTAAATCATCCGCAGATCGAGCTCATTATTTTGCTGGTCGACGAACGTCCCGAGGAAGTGACCGACCTGGAGCGCGAAGTCGATTGTCAGATTTACAGTTCGACCTTTGACGAGAATGTTTATCGGCACATCCAGGTCGCTGAGCTGGTGCTGGAACGAGCGAAACGATTGGTGGAATTGAAAAAGGATGTGGTCGTTCTGCTCGATTCCATTACTCGACTGGCGCGTGGCTATAACAACTTGCAGCCGAACCGCGGCCGGATCATGTCGGGCGGAGTGGAATCGAAAGCGCTAATGAAACCGAAGAGGTTTTTCGGCGCGGCGCGGAATGTCGAAGAAGGGGGGAGCCTGACGATTTTAGCAACCGCCTTGATTGAAACCGGAAGCCGAATGGACGAAGTGATTTTCGAAGAATTTAAAGGAACAGGGAACATGGAGTTGCATCTCGATCGTGCGTTGGTGGAGAAACGGCTGTATCCCGCGATTCAACCGCTCCAAACGGCGACCAGGCGCGAAGATCTGCTCTATCACCCGGACGAATGGGAACGGGTGCAAGTGCTGCGCAAAAAAATGGCCGCGCTCCCACCGATCGAGGCGATGGAGACTCTGATCTCGAATTTGCAGGCGACAAAAACGAATGCCGAACTGCTGCTGGCGGGATTGCGATAAGGAAGAATGACGAAGCAGGAATGACGAAGGAAGCCCGAATGCTCAAATGACAAAGAGAGCGTCGCAAAATTCTACGCGTAATTCGGATTTCGTCATTCCTTCGGCATTTAACGCCAGTCCGGTTCGGACCATTCGTCATTCGTCATTAGCTGGAGGCCTAATCTCGAACGCAGCGGGGCTTATCGAGTTGCTACCTCTTATTGAACGCAATGCCCGCGTCGCCGTCGATACCGAAGCTGATAGTCTGCATTGTTATCGGGAAAAACTCTGTTTGTTACAGGTGAGTTTGCCCGAGGGCGATTTTCTGGTTGATCCACTGGCGGGAAGCGATCTGGCGCCGCTGGCCAATGCACTTGCACGAAAGGAAATTGTGCTGCACGGCGCGGATTATGATCTGCGGTTGTTGCGGCGAGCGCTCCATTTCCAGCCGGCCCATTTGTTCGACACCGTCATTGCCGCACGATTACTTGGCCTGCGGGGGTTTAGTTATGCCGCGTTGGCGGAGAAATACTTCAGCATCCAGCTGGCCAAGGGTTCGCAGAAAGCCAACTGGGCTTTGCGCCCGCTTTCGCCGAAAATGGAAGAGTATGCGCGCAACGACACTCATTATTTGTTGCCGCTAGCCGAGAAACTTGAGATTCAACTAATCGAGTGCGGCCGATTTGGATGGTTTCAGCAATCCTGTGAGCGCGCTATTGTCTCGGCGGCGATCGACCGTGAGCGCGACGCGGAAGAGGCGTGGCGAGTTCGCGGTTCCGGACTGATTCGCGGACGGGAAGCGGCAATATTGCGCGCCTTGTGGCATTGGCGCGATCGCGAGGCGGAACGATTTGATCGGCCTTCTTTTCATGTTTTGAGGAATGATCAATTGATCGAGACCGCGCGCGCTGTTTCCAAAGGCGAAACGCCGCAATTCCGTCATTTTTCGGAGCGGCGCGCGCGCGATTTTCAGGCAATAATAAACGCCGCGCTTGCTTTGAAGGAAGAAGACTGGCCGGAAACCCGAAAACGGCACGCGGATCGGCCTACGCGTGAGATGGAACGCGCGGCGGAGGCGATGCGCAAACGACGTGATCAAGCCGCCGGTGAATTGAAAATCGAGCCGTCGTTTATCGCGCCGCGGGCGACGATCGATGCCATTGCGGCAGATCGCGCGCGAGCGGAACAGCTACTCGTGCCGTGGCAGCGCAGCTTGCTGGGGCTATAACGGTCCGCGTTGGTTTCGCCCGCCCCCGAGACAAGTGACCGGTTCAGATTCGTCATCCACAAACAAGCCATCACACACAGCGTAAGATAAGGTCTGACGAGGATAAGAGGTCGCCCCTTTTTCCTGCAATTCACTTGACGAGGGAAACAAAGTTATTCACAAATGGAGATTCGTTGTCGTCTGCCAATGACCCGCCGCAACCTCACAATCGTATTGTGTCTCATGACGGGGACGCTCTGCTGCGGCCGAGCGGTGGGGCAAACGGACCAGACCTCGCAGGCGGTTGATCGTTCGCAGCTTTTTCGCTCGGAACCGAGCATTGTTCCAGGTGAACCGATAAGCCAGAACTCCAACGCTTTTGGTTACGCCGCCCCCAGCGCCAATGACGCCGATCTCGGAGTGCAGGCTATCTTGAAACGGCAGGAGGAATATAAGCCGTTTACCTTTTCGGCTGCGTTGCCTTACTACTGGACTTCGAATGTGGCGCTGGTGCGAACAGGCGAGGTGAGTGATGGCGTTCTGGCGCCGTCGTTTGTTTTTGCCTACCAACCAAGGCTGACGAAGACGCTTTATGGTGAATTCGTCGCCTCTCAGCAATTGTTCTACTACAACAGACTTGGCTCGTTTAATTTCACCAGCTTCGATGCCATTGCCGGAGTGGTATATTATTTGCCAAACTATCATAACCTGACCTTGCGGTTATTTTACGATTACAATCGATTGACGACGGACGATTGGGACCAGTTCTTCGCTAATCACTCCATTGTCGCGAGCGCAGACATCCCTTTTCCTTTCGGACGGGCAATGCAATTGAACCTGGGCGCGCTAGCCAATGTCAGTTTTGCGGCTGATCCGAGTGGACCGCAGCGAAGCGATTTCCAGGTGTATGGGGTTTATCATGTACAGTTCAGCCGCTCGTTTTCGGTGGACGCGGTTGGACAGGTGTTATTTAAGGAATACTACGAGGGCAGTCGAAATGACGTGAGCGAGCTACTTTCCCTCACCGCCAATTATCGGTTCCGTGAGTGGCTGACTTTGAGCGCGGTTAGTACTGCTGCCTGGAACCAGTCGAACCACAGCGTTTTTGATTATTCCGTTGTTAATCTGGGTGGCTCATTGGCTTTGACATTTAAATTCTAACAATGGCACTATATCCACCCGAATGAGCCCGCGTGTCGCGATTCGGATTGTCTCTTTCCTGAGTGTAATTCTCGGCTCCGCCGTGAGCGTACCTGCCGCGCAGTTGAAGGAGGCGCAGGTCACTCAGGTGGTAAAGGATGTCAAGCTACTGCCAACCGGTGCGGCGGCGCGACCAGCCTCGGTCAGCGATGAAGTGCGAGAGGGGACAGCAGTGCGCACCGGGGTCGATTCACGCAGCGAGTTAAAGTTCAGCGATCAAACTCTGGCCCGACTAGGGGCCAACACGCTCTTCAGTTTCGCCGAAGGTACTCGCAATCTAAACCTGCAGGATGGAGCGATGCTGCTACGCGTTCCGAAAGGAGCGGGCGGAGCAAAAATCAGTTCGTCGGCGGTGACTGCTGCGATCACCGGAACCACCGTGATGGTGGAGACACATGCATTAACGAAGAAGAACAAGAATTCCTATTACAAGTTTATCGTGTTAGAAGGAACCGCGCGGCTTTATTTACCCGGGCGGCTGGGGGAGTCGACCCTGGTGAAGGCCGGGCAAATGATCATCATGCGGCTGGATTCGAAGATGATTCCGGAGCCAGTTGATGTCGATATTCAGAAAATCACGCAGAGCTCCCTCTTAATTACCGGGTTCGGTCCGCTCGGAAGCGAAACATTAATTGCCTTTGAAAGGACAAGGCAAAACGAGCAGAAAAATTCCGGCCAATTGATTGAAACGAATTTGGTGATCTACGGAGGCGGGACAAACGTTGTCCTGGCTGATCCCAATACAGTCGACGTCGCAGTATCAGCTGAAAGCAACGCCGCTCAATCTCCAGCGCCGACTCCGGCGCCGTCTCCAAATCCAACACCCCCTTTCGGCACACCGACACCTACTCCCACTCCGACGCCTACCCCGAGCGCAACACCTACTAAGTTCGGACCGCCGTCACCGATTA
>QHQU01000080.1 GCA_003219925.1 Verrucomicrobiota bacterium | reverse complement strand
CGACCAAGGCCGTCTCAGTTGGTTTTCCCGCTAGTCACACCGGCAGCACAACCCGAGGTTTCGGTCAGGTTGGCGCCGGTCTTGAGATTCGTCTCACCCCGCATATCGGCTGGATGAGTGACTTCAGCTGGAATGTGGTGAATGGCCCCGAGAATAACTTTGGTATGGCGCGCAGCGGCGTCACCTTCGCCTTTTAGTTAAGTACGATCACAGTTTTTTAAGCAGCGGCATTCCGATTGACGGGGTGCCGCTGCACTGTTTATAGAGCCGCGAGCGTGTTTCAGCGTTCCATGACGAACCTTTCTCAGACAAAAGTTGTGCTTGTGTGATCGCCCACGCCTAAATCCCAATTCCCAATGACCAACCTCAAGCCCAACTGGCTCCGCAGAGCGCCGCCCTACCAGTGAAATTTTCGCGCGCGGGCCCGTTGGTAGGGCGAGACTCCGTCGCGCCGCGGCGCCTTTCGTAGCTAAAGCTCTTCTTTATCGGAGCCCTCCGCGTAATCCGCGGTTAAAATCCTTCTTCTTTTTCAGCCTTGGAGTTTCCCTGGGATTTGGGTTTTGGGATTTCGCGAGATTGCGTTTTTCGATGCCGCGCATCGAAGTTTGCGGAAGCAGCCGCGAGGATGGAAAGTATGCTCGTGGCTTTCGCACCGATACTCGACAATTTGCCGCTGGAAAAAAGCGAGACCATTCGCTCGTTTTCAGGGCTGATTGCACCTAAGAGCAGTGCCGAGCTTGATCGCCTGGCCGGGAGAGCGCGAGCACTCACCCGTCAGCATTTTGGCCGCACCATGCGGCTCTTCGCGCCGCTTTATCTTTCCAACGAATGCATCAACAGCTGCCGTTACTGCGGATTCTCCCGCGAAAATCCAATTCTGCGCGTGACTCTTTCGGTCGATGAAGTGGTAAAGGAAGCGCGACATCTTTCGGCAGCGGGTTTCCGGCAACTCCTTCTCGTCGCCGGCGAGCATCCAAAATTCGTTGGTCGCGATTATCTTGCCGAATGCGTCCGCGCTTTGCGGGACGATTATTCCTCAATCTCGATCGAAGTCGCTCCGATGGAAACGGAGGAATACATTCCGATTGTCGAAGCAGGCGCAGAAGGTCTCGTTGTCTACCAGGAAACGTATAACCGTGCCATTTATAACCAGCTGCATCAGGCCGGACCGAAAAAGGATTTTGGCTGGCGCCTGGCATGTCCCGAGCGCGGCTACGAAGCAGGTTTTCGTCGCCTTGGAATTGGCGCGCTTTTTGGGCTGGCCCCGTGGCGTGAGGAAGCGATCACCCTCGCGGCCCATCTCGAATATTTGCTCAAACGTTGCTGGAAATCTTCCCTTACTGTAAGTGTCCCGCGCCTTCGTCCGGCGGCCGGAGAATTTCGCCCGCACTTTCCCATGAGCGATCGCGATCTCGTTCATCTGGTATGCGCCCTGCGCGTTACTTTTCCGCAGGTCGGGATCGTCCTGAGCACGCGTGAGCCGGCTGCGTTGCGCGATCTGCTGATCAAGATCGGGATAACAATGATGAGCGCCGGCAGTCACACCGAACCGGGCGGTTACACCGGTCAGGGCAAAGAGAAAGTTCATCGCACCGTTCGTGGCCGGATCATGCCGCCGGACGTTTCGCCGCGCGAGCCGGAGTTTGCCACCAGTCAATTCGAGATCGGGGATCCCCGTTCGCCGCAGGAAATCGCGACTCTCTTGCGTCGCGACGGGATGGAACCGGTCTGGAAAGATTGGGATACCGCCCTGATGGAGCGATGATAATTACCTTGAATGGCGAATCGCGTTCCGTTCCACCGGTGTCAACCATCGACGCGCTGGTGCGCGAATTAAACCTGATCCCGGCGGCGTTGTTAATCGAGCACAACGGCCTGGCCTTGCACCGCGAGGAATGGAATTCGCGCGCCTTGCGCGAGGGCGACAAGATCGAATTCATTCGCGTCGTCGCCGGCGGCTGAGCCCGCGTCCAATTTAGAAACTTCGAGCGTTGCGGACGCTAGAAGCTGATCTTTAGAATGCGACCATCGGTACCCACCAGCCATCCGGCTTTTGGACTGGCAAAAGCTACCGCCCAGTAGCCGGTCACACCCGGCAACGTGAACCAGGTATTTCCCTCATCGGGAGTCCAGGCGGCGCCTCCATCATTAGCGGTAACTACCACTGCTCGGCCGAGATTGTTTCCAGCGCCGCCGCCAGTCTGACCCACGTAGCTCAGGCCGAAAATGGCTCCCGTGACCGGAGGAGGGTTCGTAAGAGTCCACGTTTGACCGCCATCATTCGAAATTGCGGTGTCCGCGCTATTGGGATTGGCCGGGTCCAAATCACCGCCGCCTACGATGCCATCGAAGGGGTTACGGAAGTCGACGGTGAAGGCGCCTCCGCTAGGCGAGCTTGCTAGAGGAGTGTTATACGCGTTCCAGGTGTTGCCTCCGTCTCGGGTGGCCAGGATCCTGGCAATCGTCGCACCGCCTGTCGCAATCCAAGCGTTCCTCCCACCTTGTGTTGTGACGCAAGTACCACTCGATGCGAAGGAGAATTCTCCCGGCAATGCTGGCGGCATGTTGCTGATATCCTGCCAGGTTGTTCCGTCGGTTGTGCGCAGGTCTGGGAACACTCCATTCACCGAATCGCTGTGTGCGATGCCCCGGTGCGGCGTCCAGAAGGCAAAGCCGTCATAGAAGGCATTCGGATTGTGGTTCTCGAACTGTATTGTCCAGGTAGCTCCGCCGTCGACCGTCTTGTAAATGCGAAAATCTGTTGGATCGCCCGAGGTTCCAATGGAGAGTAGATAAGCGACGCTAGCGCTGAAGGCTTGCACATCGCGGAATTGCAGCATTTCGGCGCCTGGAACTACACCGGCTCTCCATGTCTGTCCGCCATCAGTGGTAACGGTGAAAGTACCGGCGCGACCGGATGCCCAGACCACTTGTGGATTCACCGGCCAGACCGCGATCAGACCGTTGGTCGTGCCGCTGTTTTGCGGAGTTAGCGTTGGTTGATGAATTCGGGAGTGCGCCTGCGCATTCAGGATTGCGCAGGCGAACGCCGAAATCAGCAGAGCAGTCAATGATCGTTTCAACATGGTATTTCTCCAAAAGCAGGTTCGTGGCGTGAGCGTAGGCCGCGCTGTAAAAATGGTCAAACTCGTCTCCGCACGAAAAAGCCATACACGTCCCTCGAGCGATAAAGCAAATTTCATGGAGACATTTTTGGGGCCGACCCGAAGAACTTGAACACGCGCGCGACGGCATTGGCGAGGTTGCCCCGATATCAGCCCACCGCTTCAGGCTCCTCAAACCGCGTCGTTCGGGCTGGAAGGCTTTTTGAAGCTCTGGGTTGACGAACGCTAGAAGCTGATCTTAAGAATGCGACCATCCGTACGCACTAGCCATCCGGCTTTGTGACTGGCAAAAGCTACCGCCCAATAGCCGCTCACACCGGGCAACGTGAACCAGATGCCGATCCGTTCGACTGGCGCTTAGGACCGGTTCTTGGTTAGAGTTAATGACCCAGCCGCTAATTGGTCGTGTCGGAGCGCAATTAGAAGTGCCCCTGCTCGCGGAACCACTTGAGCGCGCTCTCCAGGTCAGCACGATTTACTTCGTGACCACCACTGAATCGACTCAGTCGGACTTTCTGAAACCCCGTGCGAACTAGTGAGCCTTTGATCTGCTGCTCCTGCGCCGGGGTTGCGATACGATCGTTAATTCCGCTGCTGATCCAAATCGGGAGACGTAGAAATTCGGGAGGCGCGACGTTGGTTTTCAGCGCCTCGGGCATTTGGTCTTCATTGATTCCGCTGAGGAAAAATCCGCGAATGTTCAGGGAGTGCGTCTGGGCTAGGATCGCTCCAAGCCATTGGGCGCACTTCGCACCGCCCGAGATGCCCGCAAACGCCACCGGCCATTGGCCCGACTTTGGCCATTCGTGATGCACCACGTCCAGCCCGGCCGCCAGAAGCGCGAGTCTCCAGCTTACTGAGTCGTTCCGGGGGCGGACCGTTGCATCGGTGGCGAGCACAATCCAGCCTTCCGCTGCGGCCGCAGCGTGATACCACGGCGCATCCGAAGGAGCTGTGTGTCCGGGATCCTTGGTCGCGGTTACGATAAGAATTGGCCAAACTCGCCGAGAGTCGAAGTTCGGTGGCAGGAGCAAGAAGAGACGACCTGTAGTTGGAACGGGATTGCCGTCCTGCGTCGCATATTGCTGGTAATACTTGGGAACCGGAAAGCGCACGTCCACGGTTCCGGAGTTGCCGGGACTTTGCGGCAAAATGGCCGCCGTACTTTCAAGGCTTAGAATCAATGCCATCGCTACCGTCAGCAGGATTTTGAGCGCCACGCGAGCAACCTCGCGTGGCGAGCCAATGATGGCAATGTTTCCGGGGCCTCGGGACTGGGCGTTCGGCTCTCACGGGGCAGTAATGGGACAAGTCTAAATTCCTTGACCGATGAAGGGAGAAACAACGAAGTCGCATCTTAACATGTCGAGATTAATTAGGCCGGTGTTGACCTAATTATCGTTAGGAAGACGCCTGAGTGCGGGCGACTAGCACCCGCATACCGTCGATTTGAGAAATGATGATCGGCGTTTCGGCAGAAATAAATTCACCCTCGGTGATTACGTCGACGATCTGGTCCCCAAATTTCCCTTTTCCGCTCGGACGTAACATCGTCATCGCTAACCCGCGCGTTCCCGTTGAAATGGGCCGGTTGGTAACAAATTCCCGCGGCGCGCTGAAGGACGGCCCAGAAGGATTCGCCGCCATTAGGGCGAACCGGCGATAAAAACTAGTGCGCGGCAGGTAACGCGCCAGCAACGCGATCACGATCATCGAAGCGACGATTGCGATCGACAAATTCAGCATCGGGACGAGCAACATCTTGGTCGAGGGAACGATTGGCTGATCGGGGTAGCGATCGACCATTGCCCAGAAGAGGGAGGCGAGAATGAGGAAAGCGCCGACCACGCCAAAGATGATGGTGGAGTGGGCGAAGAAGAGCACTTCAATGAGAACGAGGGTAACGCCGAGCACAAAAAATACCGCTGCTTCCCAACCTGCCAGACCGGCCAGATAATGACCGAGGAAAAAGAGAACGAAACAAATTCCCGCCACGACGCCGGGCAACGTCGCGCCCGGAATTTTAAATTCGAGATAGGCGCAAACAATTCCGAGCAGTAGGAGCAACGGCGCCAACGCCGTGATCCAAAAAGCGAATTGCTCAAAACCGGTCGGCTGTAACCGGACGAGCTGGCCGCCGAGCTTCGCTTTTTTCGCCAGATCATCGATGGACTGCGCGATCCCATCGGCGAGCAACGGATGGCCGTTAATCATCTCGGTGGCTTCCTGCGCGTTCAAGGTCAGGAGCGAACCTTTCGCGTGTACGACGCGGTCGCCAATTTTCACTTCCTTTTCCTTGTTCATGAACGCCTCGCCGAGATCGGGATTGTGTCCGTTGCGACTGGCCATGCTGCGGACGAGCGCGGAAAAATAGGAAACAGTTTTGTCGCGTTCCGTTTCGGGCAAGTCCTGTCCGGTGGAGAGAACAGGCGCAGCGGCGCCGATCGCGCTGACCGGCGCCATATAAATATGTTTGGTGGCAAGGGCGATGAGCGCACCGGCCGATCCGGCGTTCGAATCGATAAAGGTGTAGGTGGGAATGGTAACGCGATTGAGCGCGCTGGTAATTTCCTCGGCGGAATCGAGACGCCCCCCGTAGGTGTTCATTTCGATCACGATCGCGCTTGCTTCGGCGGATTCCGCCGCCTTGATTCCGCGTCGCAGAAAAAGATATAGCGCTGGCGAAACCTCACCTCGCAGCGGGATGATGACAGTGTCGCCTTTACGAACGACTTCGCGCCCCTGGGCCGCCGGCCCAAAACTGGCGATGCACAACAACACCGGCGCGATTTTGCGGAAAATTTGGAAGCCGCTGCTCACGCGCTAAGTTTGCCACGGTAAGCAGGCTGGAACGAGAGAAAAATGGCGATCCCGTCGGAAACAATCGAGCAAGTCGCAGCCGCGAACGACATCGTGGAAGTGATCGGAACTTATTTTCCGCTGAAGCGAGCAGGCGCAAGTTTTAAGGCGCTTTGTCCCTTTCATCAGGAAAAGACGCCCTCTTTCACGGTCAGTCCGCAGCGCCAGACCTTTCACTGTTTCGGGTGTGGCGCAGGGGGCAGCGTTTTTCGCTTCGTGATGGATTACGAGCATGTCGATTTTCCGGTAGCTGTGCACAAGCTGGCGGCGCGGGTGGGGATCGCAATTGTGGAAGAACGCCGCAGCGAAGATGAAGCGCAGCAGCATGAAGCGCGGCGTTTGTTATTGCGACTGCACTCGGAAGCGGCGGAATGGTTTCATGAAAACCTGCTCAAGCGCGACCTGGGCGCGCCCGCGCGCGATTATTTGAAAACACGCGGGATAAGCCGGGAAGTAGCGAAATCATGGAAGCTGGGTTACGCGCCGGAAAGTTGGGATGCGTTTTGCCAATGGGCGAGCAAGGAAGGCTATCGCCGAAGGGAACTGCTCTCGAGCGGGTTGGTGAAACTGCGTGACGAAGAACGCGGTGATGGCGAATCCTACGATCGCTTTCGCGGCCGGCTGATGTTTCCAATTTGCAACGACGTCGGCGAAGTCATCGCTTTTTCTGGGCGCGTTCTCGCCACTGAGGCGACGGCGGCTAAATACATTAATTCGCCGGAAACGCCGCTCTTTCGAAAAGGTCGGGTCCTTTTCGGACTCCATAAAACGAAACGAGCGTTGATCGAAGCCGATTGCGCCATCGTTTGCGAAGGACAGCTCGATTCAATCACGCTCTTTGAGGCGGGAATCCAAAATGTAGTCGCGCCACAAGGAACGGCGTTCACGGAAAACCAGGCACATGTGCTGAAACGCTTTGTTCGGGAAGTAGTTCTCTGTTTCGATTCCGATACCGCTGGTCAAAACGCGGCCGAGCGTTCGCTTGAAGCCTTGCTCCAAAATGATTTGGTGGTGCGAGTGGCGGAGATGCCCGGCCAGGAAGATCCGGATTCCCTGGTACGAAAATCAGGCCGGCAAAAATTCGAAGAGCTAGTCGCGTCGGCGCCGGATTTTTTTGACTATTGGATCGAGAAAAAAGCGGCCACGACCGATTTGAATTCACTCGGCGCCAAAATGCAGGTCGCGCGTGAACTGGCTGCCAGCGTCACCTTTGTGCGCGACCCGGTGATGCGTGGTGAAGTGATGAACAAAATTTCCGCCCGTCTTGCCATGCGCGTTGCTGATTTTGAGACGCTGGTTAAACCTGGCCAGCCCTTTCGACAGGGCGACGCGAAGGTTGCGACGCCCATCGCTGCTCCATCGCACAACGTTGCGATGCTTTGTCTGCTCGCACTGCGCGATGAAGAGGCGCGTGCGTTCTTGCTCGAACAAAACTGGCGCGAAGTTCTGGCGAGCGTTCCCGGCTCGGACTTGCTGACAAAAATCCTCCAGTCCGATCTTCGTCCGGCCGATTCGGCCTCGTTGAATTTGTTTCAGACGACTCTGTCACCGGCGGAGGAATCGCTCGTCTCTGGCTGGCTCCTGCAAAAAATGCCGGCCAATCCTGCCACCGTCGCCCGCGAGTGGTGGAATGGTCTTAGGCAGGCGATTTTGCGGCGCGAACTGGAAGCTGCGGAAAGCCGGTTACGGCTCCCGAATCTGACTACCGGCGAAATTATGCAACTTCAGAAACAAGTTCTTGACCTCCGGGGCCAACTCCGCGACGTTCCTCGGTTTTCGCCCGCCCGTGCGCAACCGCCCTAAAATTTCCGATATTCCAGCAAAAGCGGTCGCGAGATCCTGACGTTTTTCCCGTGGCCAAGAAATTAAAACGTATCATGCGGGGGCGGCCACACTCCAATGGTAATTCCCGGGACGCACCGCCGCAGCGGAAGGTAAAGACCAAAACTGTGGCGCCTGTGGTGGCGAGAAAGCGAGGACGCCCGCGAAAAACTGAAGGTGCGGTGTCACACAAAGTTTTGATTCCGCATCAGTCGCATGAAAGCAATCGCGTGGCGCTCGCGCCGGACGATTTGCAAGGCCGCGTCCGCGAGCTGGCCAAGCTGGCAAAGGAACAGGGCTACGTCACCTTTGACGATCTTAATGACGTCTTGCCCGAAGGGGTGACCGACGCAGATGAATTGGATGCGATCCTGACGCAGCTCCGGAAGATGGAGATCGACATCATCGAAGCATCAGAAGTCGATCGTTACAAAGAAGGCAAAAAGGAAACCGAAGAAGAAGAGGAAGAGGAGAAGCCCGAGACTCGCTTTGAGATTCTGGATGATCCGGTGCGGATGTATCTCAAGCAGATGGGGCAGGTTCCTCTGCTGACCCGCGAGCAGGAAGTGCAAATTTCAAAGCGAATCGAGGAAGCCGAGCATCTCGTTCAGCAGTACATCAACCGTTTTGGGTTTACGGCCAAAGCGCATCTCGATTTGGCGCAAAAACTGGCCGAAGGACACGAACGATTCGACCGCGTAATTCTCGACAAGAAAATTGAGAGTCGAGAGCGCTACATGAAATTGCTGCCGCGTCTTTGCCAGAAGGTGGAGAAACTCGGCGAAACAACCACGGCCCAGTACGCTCAGATGCGCGAAGCGTCTCCGCGCACCGCCAAGGCGCGGACGAAAACATTCCAGCGTTCGGTCAATACCCTGCAACGGCTTTATCCGCGATTCTATTTCAAACAAAAGGTGACGGAAGAATTCGTCCATCTGGCAGATCAACACTTCGCGCTTTTGACGGCGTTGAAGTCTGAGCGGCTGAAAAACAATCACACCCGCCGACGACAGCTACCGAAGTTGGAAGAGTTGGAGTGCGCGGCCTGGCTCTCCACGGAAGAATATCTCGAGCATTATCAGGAGCTGAAAACGTGGTTGCGCAAAGCGTTGCGCGCGAAAACCGAAATGGTGGAAGCAAACCTGCGACTCGTCATTTCCATTGCCAAGAAATACACCAACCGCGGCCTTTCCTTCCTCGATCTGATCCAGGAAGGGAATATGGGACTAATGAAAGCGGTGGAGAAATTCGAGTATCGCCGCGGCTACAAATTTTCCACTTACGCGACCTGGTGGATCCGGCAGGCTATCACCCGTTCCATCGCCGATCAGGCGCGCACCATTCGCATTCCGGTGCACATGATCGAGACGATTAACAAGCTGATGCGAGTGCAAAAACAGTTGGTGCAGGAATATGGACGCGAGCCGACTCCGGAAGAAGTGGCGGAAGAAATTCTGCTACCGGTCGATCGCGTTCGCGCGGTCTTAAAAATGGCCCAGCAACCAATCTCATTGCAATCGCCAGTCGGTGAGAGCGAGGAAACCAATTTCGGCGACTTCATTGAAGATAAAGGGGCAGAGAATCCGAGCGACGTCACGGCAATCGTGCTGCTGAAGGAAAAAATTAAAGATGTGCTTGAAACGTTGACCGAGCGGGAGCGGCAAGTGCTGGAGCAGCGCTTTGGATTAGTCGATGGATATAGTCGTACTTTGGAAGAGGTCGGTCGGCAGTTTAGGGTCACCCGCGAGCGGATACGACAAATCGAGGCCAAGGCGTTGCGTAAAATGCGGCATCCCACTCGCATCCGACAGCTGGAAGGTTTCCTGGATGCTGCCGAGGTCTAGGGACCAGCGCACGTCTCGGAGGACCCGGTTTCCCGCAAAGGCAGGGCTGTCACACTTAAGTAAGTGTGGATTATATTTTTGAGTGACTAGTCTCCGAAACTTTGGTTAAATTTCTCGGTTCAATTAATGGGTATGAATCGAGAGGAAGATCCGCAACTATGGGATTTGCTTGGTCGCTCAAAAGGCGCGGCACCATCTCCATTTTTCTCGCGGAACGTGGTCCGGGCTGTGCGCGCCGAAATACCGGAAAGAGATGGTCTTAGTGGCTGGTTCAACCTCCGCAGGCTGGTCCCGGCATTTTCAGCTGCTGCTGCCGTGGCAATCGCCGTGTTCACCTTTCAAGTGTTACATCATCAGGTTTCGCCTCGCCGCGGTTCGATTACGGTGGAAGTCCAGGACCCCGAGGTCGCCGCTGATCTTGATCTTTTGGCGAGCAACGATGACGACGACGACACGTCGCTCCTCTAATTCGCGGCTACGAATCGAATAGCGACAAATAGGGTGATCGCAGTTTACCGCGAGTAATGGCAGGAGACCGCGACGGAGCACAGGTTTGAAAGTGTGTGCGCTGCGCTAGTCTCAGACCTGTGTTGCTTGCGTGGCGAGATCTCTGACGCAAAAAGCATTTGGGTAGCCAGAGCGAGCTTGGGATCGGACCGACGCCCGCGAAACGACTTTAGCGGAAGTGGCGGTGCCGAACAAAAATCCTACGGCCGTGCCACCAATAGTAAGGCCCGTAGACGCTGCTGTAATAGATAACAGGCGGATAATAAGCGGCGCCGTACGGATAGTAACCATACGGGTAATAGGCCGGGTATCCGCAAAAACCGACCGGCAATCCCAACCCTATGCCGATTGAAACGCCCGCGTTCGATTCGGGTGTCGCCATCACGATGAACCCAGTCGCAACCAGCGCGATCATCATGAACTTCTTCATTCCTTCACCTCCTTCTTATGATTTAACCAAAAATCGGCGGCAAAGTTTTGCGGATTATTTTGCGGTAACGTCCGTCGCTTTTTTCGGATAGCTGGTGATGCAAATATCCTGACCAATTCGTTCGTAGCGCGGCGACTCCAGCCGTAGCGATTGTTGCGTCGACGCGGCACCTTTTCCCCCAAACGCCAACACGCCTCCGCCAGTGAAAAGCGGAGCGATATAAATTTGTACTTTGTCGATTAATCTTTGATCGAGAGCCTGACTCAGGACGTCGCCACCACCTTCAATCAAAACGCTGGTAATCTCGCGCCGGCCGAGATCTCGCAAGACCGCTCGCAGCGTTCGGTTACGATAAACCACCGTGCGCTCTTTCGCCGAATCTCGAAAAATCGTGGCGTTCTGCGGAAGCCGGCCCGATTTGGTCAAAATCACTCGCCAGGGTTGGGTGCGCCGCGGCCCTTTGCGCACGGTAAGACGAGGATTATCTCGCCGGATGGTTTCGGCGCCGACAAGAATGGCGTCGACGAAGCCGCGAAGCTGGTGCGCGTGAGTGCGCGAGGATTCCGAAGTGAGCCAGCGCGTTTCGCCTGGCGGGCGAGTCAGGTAACCATCCAGACTCATCCCACATTTCGCAATTACAAATGGTTCGCCGGTGACAATCCATTTGTTAAACGCTTCGTTCAGCCGCGTACATTCGTCTTCTAAAACGCTAGTGCGAACATCGACTCCAGCCGCGTGGAGAAGTCCAATCGCGCGGCCGCGATGTTTCGGATTCGGATCGACCGCACCGATGACTACCCGCCGGACTCCGCGTTGGATGATATAGTTTGCACAGGGCGCAGTTCGTCCACGGGTCGAGCAGGGCTCGAGCGTTACGTAAAGGACCGCCTCGGCCGGGATCGGATCATCTAATTTTCGCAGGCAATCGATTTCCGCGTGATCGCCGCCGGCCCGCCGATGAT
>QHQU01000079.1 GCA_003219925.1 Verrucomicrobiota bacterium | reverse complement strand
CAGCGAATGGACGGCGCGTCTTCCCTCCGCCCTGGCGATTTTGGCGGTCGCGCTCACTTTCGTCACGCGCGGGCGGCGCGCGCTGGGAACGACGGGATCTTTGCTGGCGGCGATGGTCTGGTTGGTTAACGCCGGGAATATTGAAAAAGGTCGTTTGATCGAAATCGAAGCCATCTACGTCTCGTTAACTGCGCTTGCCTTTATTTTCTGGATCGCGGCTTATCGCGCGGAAGAAACAGGAAAAAAACTGTGGTTGCTGCCCGCAATTTTCCTCGGACTGGCCATGCTGGCGAAAGGTCCGCTTCCACATCTACTCTTCTTTTACGGGCCGGTGGTCGCGTTGCTCTGGAATGATCGGAAGCTGACGCTGCTCGCAACCCGCGACCATTTCATCGCCCTCGTCGTCATGTTCGGAATGTTTGCCGCCTGGGCGCTACCTGCCTTTCTGCTGTCAGATTCAGCGCGCGTGGCGTCTATCTGGTCGCGGCAATATACCGGCCGCGTTTCTGGGAGCGGATTCCAATTTTCTTCCTGGATCATGAACATTCCACGCGGTCTCGTTTATTTCCTGCCGTGGTTGCCGCTGGCGCTTCTTCAATTCGGTGGGCCAGCGGAATTACGCCGCCGCCATTTTGCCCTTTTGCTCGGCGTCGCTGTCCCATTCGTGCTGGTCAACGTAATCCCCGGTGCCTTGCCCCGTTATGCCATGCCTGCGCTCGGTCCAGCGGCCTGGTGGTTCGGCGAATTGCTGACCCAGGAGAACCTGCATTGGCCGCCTTGGCTCTCTGGCAAGACGTTTCCTTCGCGCTTGCGTAACAGGGTTGTCGCCATCGTCGTCGGAATCGCCTGCATTGCGCTGTTGGTTTATGGCCTGATTGCAGTCCCGTTTTTGCGTAAACACGAAAAGGTTCGCCAACATGCCAGGCAAATCGATGCCATCATTCCCACGAGCGTGCCGCTCTACGCTGTCAATCCTAAGTACCAGCCCTATTTGTTCTATGTCCACGCGCCCATTCGCTATGTCAGCACGATTGAGCAACTACCCGCCGATACAAAATTTTTCCTGGTGCAGGGCGAGAATGAAACAGAAGCAGAGACGACAAAGCATTGGTCGCCCGGCCGGCCCCAGCTGGTCTTACGCATCATTGATTATCGCGAGCACGAGGCGATTATTTTTTCTGTTCCATCCTCGCGCTGATCCTGGTTGACAATGGCTGGCAAAGGTCTTGCTTAAAAGGTTAAATCGTTAGCCTGCTAACGATCTTCCGCATCTCATGAAGAAATTTGATCCCGAGACCTTTGGGCCCCTTCTCGGCGGCACCGCCAGGGCCTGGCGGATGAAACTCGATCAACGGCTCAAGCCCATGGGCCTGAGCCAGGCAAAGTGGCGCACGTTAATTCATCTTTCCCGGGCGCCCGAACCGCTAACCCAATCACAGATCGCGGAACGCACCGGCATCGAAGAGCCAACCCTGGTGAGTTTGCTTCATCGCCTGGAAAAAGAAGGGTGGGTCGTGCGCAAGAATTCAGCACGCGATCGGCGTTGTAAAACCGTGCATCTGCAACCTCGGACCGAGCGCGTCATCAATCGGATTAATGCGACCGCGCTCAAGCTCCGTCACGAGTTGATTAACGACATTCCAACACGCGACATGGCAGTGTGCATGCGTGTACTGAATCATGTGCGCGAACGGATTGATCGCGCGCCCGGCACCAATGGAAACAGAGGGAGACACAAGTGAGCTCGCTGGCTGACGTAAATACCGCCATGCGCGAGCGTGTCACACACCTTGAACGACGTTATGGTCGCAAGCGCGTTTATCTCGTAAGTGGTATTGTCGTGATCCTGGTTGCTCTTTCGGCCATTCGCGTCATTACAAGCCGGCAGAAAGCAGCGCCGCCACCAGCGCCGCGGTCTGTGGCAGTGGCAAAAGTTATCACCAAAGATGTTCCGCTGTACCTGGATGAAATTGGCACCTGCACCGCGGCAGAAACGGTACAAGTGCAGGCACAGATAAGCGGACAAATTATCTCACGCGACTTCGAGGATGGCGCCGATGTCAAGAAGGGCGATGTGCTGTTCCGAATCGATCCACGTCCATTCGACGCGGCACTCGCTTCCGCGCAAGCTGATTCGGTGCTCGCGCATGCTACCTTTGAGCGACAAAAGGAGTTACGGTCGAAGGCGGTCGTTGCCGGTCAGGATTATGACGTGGCCATGGCGAACGCGATGAAAGCCGATGCCGCCGTCAAATCGGCGCAGGTAAATCTCGATTACTGCACGATCCGATCCCCGATCGATGGCCGCACAAGCATTCGAAATGTGGATGTCGGGAATCTCGTTGCGCCGAGTAGCCCTCCGCTCGTTACCGTGCAGCGACTCGATCCGATTTATACCGATTTCACTGTTGCCGAGCCTGACATCCCGCTGGTGCGCCAGCACCTGAACGGAGCGCCATTGCAAGTTTTAACCGAAGCCGAGAACGACAACCTCCCACCGCGCGTTGGCGAGCTTACGTTCATCGACAATGCGGTGCAGCCTGGCGCAGGCACGGTGAGAGCCCGCGCTACCACTGAGAATCACGACCACGCCTTGTGGGCGGCGCAGTTTGTGCACGTGCGACTGATCTTGGAGACGCTGAAGAATGCGATGTTGGTGCCGAGCAGTGCCGTTCAGATCGGCCAAAACGGACCCTATGTCTTTGTAGTGAAGTCCGATTCCACGCTCGATCTTCGTCAGGTAAAGCCAGGGCAAAGGCAGGAGGGCGAAATGACTGTTATCACGCAGGGAGTAGCGCCCGGTGAAAGTGTCGTTACACGCGGCCAACTTCAACTTGCCCCTGGAATGAAAGTCGCCGCCCAGGAAGACAAGATATCGCCCGCGGGCGGTGCTCGCGAAGCCGCCACAGCTCAATAATGAAAACCGACGGGCGAGACGGCGGCGAAGTTCAGTTACCACGTCAAAGAGTTAGCGGTGCGGCGCAAAAGCTGACTCAATTCTCCTCCGGTCTCTCCCGACCGTTTATCCAGCGCCCTGTAATGACGATGCTACTGACGGTATCAGTGCTCGTCTTCGGCGTCCTCAGTTACAATCAGCTCGCGGTGAATGACCTGCCCGCGGTCGATTACCCGGTCATTTCCGTGACCGCATCGTATCCTGGCGCTGATCCGGTGACAATGGCGAACACGATCGCGACGCCGCTTGAGAAACAGTTCACGCAGATTCCTGGGATCAGTTTGATCACAAGCGCAAGTTCGCAGGGCAACACCAGCATCACAATTCAATTTGATCTTAGTAAGAGCATCGATGCGGCGGCGGGCGACGTGCAATCCGCAATCCAGCGCGCCAGCGGACAGCTACCGGCTGATTTGCCCAGCCCTCCGACATTTACCAAGGCAAATCCCAATGATCAGCCGGTGATGTACGTCGCGCTCACCAGCGACACTCTCACCGATGGCGAACTATATCGCTACGGCACGACCGAAGTCGCGCAACGCGTCAACATTCTGCCGGGCGTTTCCCAGGTGAACATCTACGGCGTGAAAGGCGCGATCCGCATCAAAGTGGATCCAGGCAAGCTTGCCACGCGCAACTTGACATTCGACGAACTCGCCGCTGCCGTTACGGCGGGGACTGCCTACTCCGGCGCGGGCCAGTTCGATGGCAAAAACAAATCCTTTACGCTGCAGCCGCAGGGGCAGCTCGAGACGGCGGAAGGCTATCGCGATCTGATCGTAAAACGGGGGCCAAACGGCACGCCCGTCTATTTGCGCGATGTCGCCCGTGTCGTTGATGGCGTTGAGAACGAACGCCTGTCGCGCCACTTTTTCGTTCGCAATTTTCAACCGCCGGCATCGGTCATCGTTTTCGCCGTTTCCCGTCAGGCTGGCGCGAACGCAGTTCAGGTGGCGAAATCAGTGCGCGCTCTTTTGCCGGGACTCCAGCGCGAATTGCCGGGCTCGATTCGGCTCATTCCGGTATTCGACCGTTCGCAGTCGATCGTCAATTCATTGCACGATGTGCAATTCACGCTCGTACTTGCATTCGCTCTCGTCATTTTCGTGATCTTCGTTTTCCTCGGCCGCGCCAGCGACACTCTTATCCCCATGGTCGCGCTGCCGATGTCATTTTTGATCACTTTCGTGGCAATGTTGGTGCTCGGTTATTCTATCAATAACCTCACGCTCATGGCGCTCACGCTTGCCATCGGCTTTCTCGTCGATGACGCGATTGTCTTTTTGGAAAACGTCGTCCGCCGCGCCGAAGCCGGTGAATCCATTTATCGCGCCACCATGAACAGTGCCGGCGAAATCTCCTTCACCATTTTGTCGATGACGCTCTCGCTGGCGGCGGTGTTTATTCCGCTCGCCTTTATGCCGGGATTGCTTGGGCGTATTTTCCGCGAATTCGCCATCACCATTATCGTGGCCATTCTCGCCTCAGGTTTGGTGTCACTCACGCTCACGCCGCTCATGTGCTCGCGCATTCTCAAAGAGCGCGGTGCCGGTCATCGCAAGACGTGGACGGAGCGTTTCGTCGAGCGTTACTTTAATCCGATTCGCGACGCCTACGGTCGCACCCTCCATTGGTTTCTCGATCGCGGTTGGATCGCCGCGCCGGTCCTGATTGCGTGCGTGATCGGTGTCTGGTTCTTCTTTAAGCAACTGCCGTTTACTTTGCTGCCGACCGGTGACAGCGGGACCATTCGGGGTTTCTTCATCGTCCAGGAAGGGGCGTCACCCGCGCAGCAGCGGCAACTCCAAACCCAGCTCGATCCTATTCTCCAGGCAAATCCCGCTGTGGATAAATACTTCACTGTCGCGGGTCGCTCCGGGTTAGGCGCCGGTGTTTTCACCGTGTTGTTTTTGAAGGATAAAAAAGAGCGCGCCGACATCGAAACCGTAGCGGCTCAACTACGGAAGGCGTGCAGCAGCATTCCCGGCGTTCTGCCGACGCTGAATCCGCAGCCGGTGTTGCAGATCAATATCGGTGCCGCCGGCAGTCAGTTCGGTCGCTATTCTTATGTCATCAGTGGCATTGATCCTAAGGAGGTTTACGACGCAGCCGACAAACTTGGAGCAAAATTGCGTGATTACCCGGGCTTTGCCAATTCCCCGCGCTCTGATCTCTTTCGCGCCACCCCCAATCTCGAAATCCAGATCGATCGCGGTCGCACCGGCACCTACGGGGTCTCAACCACCAAGCTCGAGAGTCTGCTGCGCGCCGCCTACTCGCAAAACTACGTCTATCTTATTAAAACGCCCGACGACCAATATCAGGTCATCGTCGAGGCCGACGATAAGGCGCGGACCAGCCCGCAAAATCTTAGCGAAGTTTACGTGAAACCGGACAACGGCAGCACGATGATCCCGATTCGCGCTGTCACGAAAGCGCAGGAGAACCTCGGATTGCAGTCGGTCAATCACCTCAATCAATTCACGAGCGTGACCTTCGGCTTCGATACTAAACCCGATGTGGCGCTCGGCGATGTGATTAACTACATCCAGAAATCTGCCGCCGAGGTATTGCCGCCGACGGTCACAGGCGAGCTACAAGGTGAAGGTTTGGTTCTCCAGCAACTCTTTCGGGCGCTGCCGTTTCTGGTCATTGCAGCAGTATTCGTGATGTATGTGATCCTCGGTATTCTCTACGAGAGCTATGTGCATCCCGTTACTGTGCTTTCGACTCTATTTCCCGCTGTCGTGGGTGGCCTCATGACACTCTGGCTGTTCAACAGCACATTGTCGCTCTACTCAGTCATCGGATTGTTCCTGTTGATGGGTATCGTGAAGAAGAACGGGATCATGATCGTGGACTTTGCGCTGCATCGTCTCGATGAAGGTTACGAATTGCGCGAAGCGATTCACGAAGCGAGCATCGAACGTTTCCGTCCGATCATTATGACAACGCTTGCCGCGCTCATGGGCGCATTGCCGATCGCATTTGGCGTCGGCGCGGACGGATCATCACGGCGCCCACTCGGTCTCGTTATTGTCGGCGGCCTTATCGTTTCGCAACTTCTCACGCTCTACATCACGCCGGTAATCTATCTCTGGTTAGAATGGTTCCAGGAACACGTCCTCGATCGCGTGCCCTTCCTGCGCAGCGCCCACTTTCACGAGCACGAGTTTGGCGGCAAACCAACTCATCCCACGCCTGCGGCGGCAAGCTGATCGGGTCACCTCGACAAAAAAATCTTAAAAGGCTTAGCTATTGCCCAGTCGTGGGGCGCCGCTCCCCTCAAAAGTTAGCTCGTTTGGATCCGTTTTTGAAATTCCGAGGATGTGATCGATCAGCGTCAAGAGCCTCCGGCCACTTTCTAAAATTTGTCGGACACTGGCTTCTTGTTTCTCGGTTAGCCCCTTCTTCAACGAGAGAAGCTGAGCAAACCCCAGGATGTGATTCATTGGGGTACGTAGCTCGTGACTGGCGCGGGAAAGAAATTCACGCTTCACCTGAAGCGCCTTTTCCAGTTCAGCAGTACGCTCTTCAACCCGACGCTCCAAATCGCTGTTGGCGAGGCGCAAGCGTTGATGCAGATCAAGGATGCGCATTGCCACACGGACGCGTGCGAGGAGCCGGTCTCGTTCGAATGGTTTGCCCAAGAAATCGTCAACCCCTGAATCCATCGCGTCCAGATAATTGGCCTTTCCCGCGCGCGCCGTAATCAGGATGATATAGGCGCAGCCCGGTTCTTCTTCTGCGCGAATTCTTCGGCAAAGCTCCAACCCATCGACACCCGGCATCATCCAATCGGAGATAACGAGCTGGTGGTGCTCGCGTTTCCAAGCCTCCCACGCTTCACACCCATTTGTGGCTT
>QHQU01000078.1:532-7747 GCA_003219925.1 Verrucomicrobiota bacterium | reverse complement strand
AGGATCAAGAAAAAGTTAAGCCCACAGATCAAACAAAACCAGGCGAGGCGCCGAAAATCGCGCCGGAGCAACTGGCGGTGGGCCCGGAAGGCTTCGCGCAAAGTTTCGTTGTGGAGGACGAGGGAGATTTGGACCGAACAAAAGGCGAGAATAAACCCGCTCATGAAAACGCGCTGGAGCGGGAGATAATCCAGGACGTTTGGCACGTTGATAAAATAAGCGAGGAGCATTGGCAGCCGCAGCACGAGCATGCTGACGGCAACAACAATACCGGCCCATTCCAAGACGTAACTGAATCTGCGCATGGCAAAGGCAAAAAGAGCGCCTTCGCGAAAGCTCAACCCTTTGATCCAGGCCAGACAGACGGTGATGAGGTAAACTTGAATATAAACTCCGGCCAGGTATTCGAAGATGAACGAGAGCGCATCAATGGAGGCGGAGATCTTCAGAAGATGCGCGGTCGAAACTTCGTTGTTCCAAGCCGGCAACCGCCAATAGACGAGCGGTTTCAGGAGCGCAGCGAGCGTGCTGACAAGGAAAACGAGATAAATCGGGATGCTCCACCAACGGTAAAGCTTATATAAGGCACGCCAGAACGTGCGATGCAATCCGCGCCAGTTAACGAGAAATAGGATGGCAGCGAGAGCAGAGAGTGGATAAGTGGTGGTAGCATTATCGAAAATGCCGGCCACGCTTTCAATGGCCGGGAGCGGGACTTCGTGCCAGACATCCCCCAAGGGTGACCAATTCCAGTTGGAAAAAGCAATGATTTCCGCGAAATCGATTTCAGACGGACTTGGGACTGAACTAAAGGTAACGAATTGAAAAACAAAGTAAGCGAACCCGAGAAGAGCGAAAGTAAGCCAAACGCGTTCATAACGCGCGATGCAGCGAAACCCGTCCCGCAACGCGAGCCGAACGGGGTTTGCCAGCATCACCAGGACGTAGCCAATTGTGAGTCCTGCGACTGCATAGATACGCGGCGTCAGTTGCATGATTTCAGCAAGGACAAGCGCAGTTGTGAACGGTGATCAGTGAATAGTGAATAGCAAACGGTCATAGCGCAGACCGCTCACCAGTCACTGGTCGCCATTCACTTCAGCGAATGAGTCCCCAGTGCCGTTCATGTTTCGGGGACCACGGCCAGATCGTGAGCGGCCAGTAAACCCACAGCCCACGCCCAACCAGGTTCTCCTCCGGCACCGGGCCCCAATAGCGACTGTCGTAGCTGAAGTAACTGTTGTCGCCCATGGCAAAGTAACTGTGAGGGGGAACGGTGAAACTTTGATCAGGCCTGGCCAGATATTGGCGGCCCAGGGTATAACCGCGATAGGGGGGCTTCGCCTGCATCACTCGTTGAAAGCCAAAGCCCTCGGGCGGTTTACCGTTCACATACAGTAGCGGTGGATCGATCCGAAGAGTGTCACCCGCCAAACCGACCAGACGCTTGATAAAGTAAGGTGCGCCGGTCTGCGGATCCTCCGGGATCATCGGAATATGCTTGGTTCGGAAAACGAAAACGTCGCCCCCGCGTGGTTTCATGAAATTATAAATGAACTTGTCCACGAATACCTGATCACCGGTATCAACTACGCCGCGGGCGATAATCTGTCCACGCTGGTAACGAGCACCCGGCACCACCTGGAAATCGTGTCCTAAGGTGGCTTCCGCAGCGTAGACCAGATGCGTCCCGCGGTCGGTAACGATTCGCGACCAGGTGAAAAAGAAAAGGTATTTTTGCTCCACGATTTCCCGGATACTTTCATCCTCAGGTGCAACTACATTGATGTAGTTACGTCCGAGAATGAAAAATTCGGCGATCTGCCGCAAAATATTGGGAGCCGGCTCCGTCCTGGGATGGCCGATGATCCCATTCAGAGTTGGCTGCATTGAGCCGGTTGGAATCTTGAACGGCTGGATGAAGTATGATCGCACTCCGACCGCCACCACGATTGCTACTAGAATGACTTCGCAGTTTTCTCTCCACCCGGCTTCGCGATGCGAGGGGGAATGCTCTGCCACCAGCGCGTTCAGCCGCTCGGAATTTTCCCGCACTCCCGGCAGGTTTCGTTCCTTGATGGAGCGCTCGAGTGTCTCAATTTGCCGGCGAAGATCAGCCAGGGCGGCGTCGCTCAGGACGTCGCACCGATAGCGTATCAGTTTTTCCGCATGGCGAATAAGCAGCCGGGCATGTTTGATAGATCGCGAGCGGAACATGCGGCGAAAGCTACTCGATCATTGCGGATTTCAAATGGCAATCGCCTGCCTGCCGCTGAAACCTTTATCCCCGCGGTATTTCACCGAAAATCGATTCTGAGCGCGTTGCTCGCACTGATTTTTCTCTCCTTTTTCGGAACACTTACCCTTAGCGCGTCGATGTCCCGACGAAGTTACGACTGGCGTTACAGCGTCATCTCCCACTTGCTTTCACCCCGAGACAATCCCAGCCATTATCGGCTCGCTGCCGGCGGGTTGGCGCTGACAGGACTGTTGATGCTGCCCTTCGCGGGATATTTACGCCGGCAATTGGGAATGATTGCACCGAGAGTGGCCCTGGTTTGCTCGGGAAGTTTTCTCGCCGGAATCGTTGCGTTGATTTGCGCCTGCTTTGTCGTCCCGCAACACACTCACGACGTCCTGCGGATTCGGCGATTGCATGAGCTTCTTGGGCGCTCCGCCGCCGGTTTTCTCGCCCTGGCAATGATTGGCGGTTGCTGGTGCGCTTGGAAAGGTCGCTGCAAAAGTCGAGGCGCGTCACGCTTGTTTTGGATCTGGTCTGCCCTCACCCTCTTGCCATTAGCGGGCATTTTCTGCAGCGAAGCTTTGTTGATCCTCACGCGGCTGGAACCAACTCGGATGCAGCCCGTCCACGCTGCGCTTCGGCATTCCATCTTCTGGCACCTGGGCTTTTGGGAATGGACGGGTGCGGTCGCGGTGTTCGCCTTTCTTTGTGCGGCAGTTTTTCTGTTACCTGCGCAAGCAAGCGTTAAAAGTTAAAGGAGTTAAGATGTTACAAGGGAGCCCCTTCGTCTTTGCTCGGGGTGACCGGAAGGGGGATCACTGCGCCTTCAATACTTCAATAAATGCTTCCTGCGGAATATTGATACGGCCGATGCTCTTCATCCGTTTTTTCCCTTCCTTCTGTTTTTCGAGGAGTTTGCGCTTTCGCGTAATATCGCCGCCGTAACACTTTGCGGTCACATTCTTGCGTAACGCCGAAACACTTTCGCGCGCGATGATTTTGCCGCCAATCGCCGCCTGGATCGCTACTTGATAAAGCTGGCGAGGGATTACCTCTTTGAGCTTCGCTGCCAACTGGCGTCCCCTACCCTCGGCGCGATCTTTGTGCACGATGGTAGAGAAGGCGTCAACCGGTTCGCCATTAACCAGCAAATCGAGCTTCACCAGTTTCGCCGCGCGATAACCGGCATGCTCGTAGTCCATTGAGCCGTAGCCGCGCGTGATCGACTTAATCTTGTCATTAAAATCGACCAGAATTTCGTTCAACGGCAATTCGCAGTGCAACATTACCCGGCGGGCATCGAGCGTCTCGGTATGGTCCATTTGCCCGCGTTTTTCGAGGATGAGTTGGAGGATGTCCCCGATGTTCTCATTTGGGCAAAGGACGTAGGCTTTCACGATCGGCTCCCGAATTTCCTCGATCAGACTTGGATCGGGCAGGTGCGCCGGGTTATCGATGAGAATGGTCTCGCCGCGGGTCGTTCCGATTTCGTAAACGACGCTCGGGCTGGTCGCGATGATGTCCATGTTGTATTCGCGACGCAATCGCTCCTGAATAATTTCCATGTGCAGGAGCCCGAGAAAACCGCAGCGAAACCCGAATCCGAGGGCAACTGAACTTTCCGGCGTGTAAATGAAAGCCGAGTCGTTCAGTCGCAGCTTGCCGATAGCGGTTTTCAAATGCTCGAAATCGCCGGTGTTGATCGGATAAATTCCGCTGAAAACCATCGGGTGAATTTCCTGGAAACCGGGCAATGGGACCCGCGCGGAATTGCGCGCGTCGGTAATGGTGTCGCCGATTTTGATATCGGCAGTCGATTTGATGTTAGCGATGAAATAACCGACATCGCCCGCATTTAATCGCGGCTGCGGATACATCTTGGGCGTGAACACCCCTACTTCCTTGATCTCGTAACGCGCGTTATTGCGCATTAATTTTATCGCTTGGGACGGTTCGATTTTTCCGGAAACGACGCGCACGTAACCGACGACGCCGCGATAAACATCGAAGACGGAATCGAAGACGAGCGCACGGAGGATTTCGTCTAACGGCTTTTGGGGCGGCGGAATGCGCGCCACAATGGCCTCGAGAATTTCATCGATACCGATCCCCATTTTGGCGCTGGCATGAATAGCTTCCTCGGCGGGAATAGCGAGAATTTCCTCCAGTTGTCGATCGACCGAGGCAATGTCGGCATTCGGCAAATCGATCTTGTTGATCACCGGCACGATGGTAAGGCCCTGTTTGTGGGCGAGGTGAATGTTCGCCACCGTTTGCGCTTCCACACCCTGCGCAGCATCGACGATCAGCAGGGCGCCTTCGCAGGCTGCGAGCGAACGCGAAACTTCATAGGCGAAATCGACATGCCCAGGCGTATCGAGCAGATTCAGCCGGTATTTTTCGCCCGACTTTGCGGTGTATTGCATTGTTACCGGGTGCGCTTTGATCGTGATCCCGCGTTCGCGTTCCAGGTCCATGGAATCAAGCAGCTGATCCTGCTTCTCGCGCTCATGGATGGTGCCGGTGCGCTCGAGCAACCGATCCGACAAGGTTGTCTTTCCGTGATCGATGTGCGCGATGATGCAGAAATTGCGCGTATGCTCGATAGCCATGAAGCGCGGAACTATGCGGGTGCGCGCTGAAGCGGTCAATTTACGCGCGTGGGGTGACGGCTCTAAAAGTGGTTGGGCGAGACTGTCGAGCCGGGCCGAATTGTAAGGCGTTTCTGCGCCGGTGCTAAGTTGGCAACCGGCACAGTTGCCGTACAATAGTAGCTAATGCCGAAGTTGATGATCAGCGGAGCAACCTACGAACTGGTCGAACAGGTTATCACGGTCGGCCGCGCCCCGGACAATACCATTCACCTCGACGATCCTTCCGTCTCGGGGCGGCACGCGGAGTTACGCGCCGCCGGAAAAGCTTATCAATTGCGCGATCTCGGTTCGACTAATGGCACACGAGTCAATGGATCCCCGACCGGTGAAATCATCTTGCATTCCGGCGACCGCATTCGTTTCGGCGCAGTTGATGCCCGTTTCGAAGGCGACATGCCAAGGAGCGCGACCCAGCCGCTGCCGGCCGCGGCAAAAGTCGATGCGAAGGTGGCGACAACCAGTATCCGCCCGGCCGATTTTGCCAACGCCTCGCCATTCCGGACTCGGAGCAAACAACGCGATCCCGGTCGGACCGCTCTATTTTTAGCGGCAGCAATCGCCTTATTGGCATTATTGGCGGGAATCGTCGCAGTGCTGACAATGCACGCGCCGTCGCCCTAACTGGCACGTGTCATCCAGTGGTGAATGGTTCCTCTACGATTTGCTCATGTAGCGAGCGCGCAATTCTTCCGGCGCCAAACCGCTTTCTTTTAATGCCCGCAAACTGAGTGAGCCATGCCGTTTCGCCAGGCGTTTCCCTGATTCATCCACGACTAATGATGTGTGAAAAAATCTCGGCGGCACTAAGTCGAGCGCGCGATAAAGCAGTAACTGCCGAAAAGTGGAGACGAGTAAATCTTCACCCCGCACCACCTCACTGATTCGCATCGCGGCATCATCCACCACCACGGCCAGCTGATAGGCCGGGACGTCGTCGCGTCGCCAAACAATGAAATCGCCGAAGTCGCACCCGGCTACGGCGGATTGCCTTCCAATACGCTCATCGACAAACTCGATCCGCTCGCCGTCAGGCACGCGAAACCGCCAATGCGTCTCCGCCGGCGTTTCTGCCGTCGCTGCCGGAATAATCCTTCCTCCTCGCTGTGATGACAGCCGTGTCGCCGGCAAATTCTTTCCAGGTGCGGCCGACACGGCCGCCTCTATACCAGAAGGTCCCGGGCGACAGGTGCCAGGGTATATCGGTTCTTCATTTTCATCGTGCGGGGCGAGCGAAGCGTCCGCCACATCCTTGCGCGAGCATTTGCATGGGTAAATCAAGCCGCCGAGGCGCAATTTTTCCCATGCCTCCAAATAGCGGGAACGCCTCTGGCTTTGAATATACGGGGCAAACGGTCCGCCGATGTCCGGGCCTTCATCCCAATCAAGCCCAAACCAGTGCAAATCCTCGATGATCGCGTCGGCAAATTCTCTGCGGCAACGATCGCGATCCAAATCTTCGATCCGTAAAACCAACTTGCCACCGGCAGCGCATGCACCTTCGTACGCGCGCCAGAACGTGACCGCGTGACCGATATGCAATAATCCCGTGGGCGATGGTGCGATGCGGCCGCGGTATTGTTTTCCTGTCATTCCGAGCGCAGTCGAGGAATCTCTAACTTGAATCGATTTAAATAGTAAGAGATGTCTCGACTGCGCTCGACGGGACAAAAAAGGTCCCCCCGCGCCTTAGAATACTTTACTCGACATGACAAAGACGCGCTTACTCCTTTTCGATATTGACGGAACGCTGGTGAATACCGGCGGGGCCGGGGTCGAAGCGCTCAAACTAATTGTGCACGACCGATTCAGTGCCAAAGACCATCTGCGCGATATCGAGATCGCTGGAAAAACTGATCGCGCAATTATTCGCGATATTTTGCGTAAATATCAGGTGAAACCAACGGAAGAAAACATCGCCTCATTCGCCGAGGAGTACATTCATAGACTCCCGCTTTCACTTTCCCGCTCTCGGGGGCGAGTTCTGCCCGGAATCCAGCCGTTACTCGAGCGATTGAAACCGCAGCCCAATATTGTGCTCGCCCTTTTAACCGGGAATCTGCAGCAGGGCGCAAGGCTCAAGCTTCAGCATTACGGTCTCTGGGATTTCTTTGAATTCGGTGCTTTCGCGGATGACCATCACGATCGAAACGAACTCGGCGCTTTTGCCAGAGAACGCGCTCAAAGAAAGCATGGTCACGACTTCGATGCGGCCGATATCGATGTCATCGGCGATACCAATTACGATATCGCCTGTGGAAACGCATTTGGCGCGCGCACCATTGCGGTTGCGACTGGCAGTTGGTCGCGCGAACGATTGCA
>QHQU01000078.1:0-492 GCA_003219925.1 Verrucomicrobiota bacterium | reverse complement strand
ATCCAGAATTATGCCTGCGCAATCAAAAGTCATTCCACTCGAAGGCGAAATCGATCTGCATATTTCTCCTCGCATCACCACCACGCTTAACGCTGCGCTGAAGGCCAAGCCACGTAATCTTGTTATCGACATGGGCAACGTCAGCTACATCGATAGCTCCGGCCTGGCGGTTCTGATTGAAGCGATGCAGAAGGTGGAAAAATACGGGGGCAGGTTCGCGCTCGCCGGTTTGCAGGAAAATGTGAAACCGATTTTTGAGATCGCGCGCCTTGATCAGGTTTTTCGCATTTACCCGGATGTCGATTCCGCGCTCTCGCGGGAGTGAAGCAAAACTTCCATAGTGTGAGCCACATTACGCGAGAGATCGAACTGGGTGGCACGCTCAAGTAAGGCGGGCCGCGCAGTCAGGCGTCGCGATTCGTCACTCCAAAAATGGACCGCATCACTCAGCGCCTGCACGTCATCCGGACGATCCACGACCGACCCGTGCAC
>QHQU01000077.1 GCA_003219925.1 Verrucomicrobiota bacterium | reverse complement strand
CAAGCGGGAACGCTGGCCCTACAAGAGTGGGTGTAGGCTCCTCATTCCTGAAATCTCCGAAACCAGGAGTACGGAAAGGCGTTTCCCGGACAATCGGTCGCCCATTGTGGCGGATTCACTTCGCGATGAGGGCGCACCACTGCGTAATGTGCCTCAATTTTCCCGCAGCGTTTTCGCAGATAATTAATCAGCTCTTCGCAGGCCTCTAATTGTCGACGGGTCGGTTGATCGCGATTGAAATCGCCCACCAGACAAATGCCAAGCGCGATGTTGTTCAAGTAATCGCTGTGAACGTGTCCGCCGTTTATCTGACGGCGCCAGCGATCACCCACTTCGATCTGGCCATCGCCGGTTGAGGTGCCGTTCCCGATGACGAAGTGGTAGGCGAGCCCATTTCGCATTCGGCGCACGTGCCGGTGGTAATAATCGAAAATCCGAGCGCTGCCCTGTCGTGTGCCGCTGTTGTGCACCACAATAAACTGCCAGCGGCGACGCATCACCGGCGCCCGATCGATTTCGCTCCGGACTGACCGCGGAAGGTAATGATAATTAACTTCCGGTCGCGACCAGAACCACCAGCCGCGACGCGGTGTCGGGGTCGTCGGCGGCGGTTCGTAACCCTGATCGCCAACAAATCCTGACTTCTCAACATCGACCTGTGGAATGGTGCCGCTCGCAATCGTTGGCCGAGCGGTAGCCACTGGCGTGGGGGAAGGTGTTGGGGTTGGGGGCGGCCCTAGCTCCTCCGCCGCCGGCGGTACAGGGGTCGACGACGGCGATTTTTTCGGGGATGGAGTGGCCGACGCTTTCGTTTTCTTTTTTGGCGAGGGAGTCGGCGACGCCTTCGCTTTCTTCTTTTTCTTTGATGGCGACGGTGTTTTTTTAGCAGTCGCCTTTTTTTTCTTCGGCGACGCTTTGGGCTTCGGCGTCGGTGATTTGGCCGGGCTCGGTGAAGCTTTCGCGACGCTTTGGGGAGTTTGCTCAGACGAAACCTGCGCGTAGGCGGGTGCTCCGCTGAGAACGCAGGCAATCAGCCAAGACAAACAAAAACGACTCACCGGGGCGCCCGTCACAGAAAAAATCTCAGGCAGGCTGAGGCGTGGGAGCGGCATTTTGCAACTCGCGCTCGTGTTCGCGACGCAGAATCGCGTTCAGTTTTCCGCCGAGTAACAACAACAAACAGGTTAGATACATCCAGGTCAGGAGAATGATGATGGACGCGAGAGCGTGATAGGTGGGGTTATAGCGATCGTATTTCGAGACATAAAGCTGGAACAGTTTCGTCACCGCCAGCCAGCCCACTGCGAATAAAATCGCGCCGGGCAACGCCTGGCGCATGGTAAGATAATTTTCCGGGGTCAGCAGATAGAGGCCGAGGGCCAGAATAATGAGGGCGATGGCAGTGAGCGGCAGATTTAGGGCTGCGACCCATTCCTGAAGCGGAATTTTCAGCTGCAAATTTACTTCTGCGATGCCGGCCAGCGTTTCACCGAAAACGACGGCGTTAAAGCAAACGAGAATGGTGAGACCGAACCAAAAGAGCAGGAAAAAAGAAATGATGTATTTCGACCACCAGTGCCGGTCCTCGACCACGCCGTGCGTATGACTGAGGGCGCGCGAAACCGTGCTGATAAACATGGTGCCGAGATAAATCCCGGCGATGATTCCCACGTTCGCAATCCATCCGCTCGAGCCAGTCACAACCACGCTGGCGAGCGCGGAATCAAGAATGTCCTGCACCTTCGGATCCGGCGGCAAAAATTGTTTCAGGATGACAAACATGCGATGCAATTTGGCTGGATCGGTCCCGAACAACCCGAGCAAGTGCCAGAGAAAAAGAAGCCCAGGGGCGAGAGTGAAAAGAAGTTGATAGGCCATCTGCGCAGCCAAACCGGTGGTGTTGTCCATCGCCGTCTCCCACACCATCCTCCGCACGGTGCGCCCAATCAGCCGCAACATCTTCATCGCGCTCAAGTGTACTTTGGCCTGAGCAATTATCCATTAAACTCCCCCGCGCCGTTTCCGTCGTGAAAAAAATTCTCATCCTCACTGCCGGTTTTGGCGAAGGACATAACAGTGCCGCGCGCGGAATTCGCGATGCTCTCAGACAAATAGCGCCGGACTCAGCCGTGGAATCTCGCGATCTGTTTGCCGATGCGTTTGGACGATTGAACGAGATCGCGCGGCGGGCTTATCTCGTCGGGATCAATCGCGCACCGCGTGCCTGGTCGGCCATTTATTCCTGGATCGATCAACGCCCGGATTTTCGTAGTGGGATGCGCTGGTTCTCCCGCGTCCGCCAACGCTTATCGGAAATCATAGAGCGCGATCGGCCTGATGTCATCGTTTCGGTTTATCCACCGTATCCGCACTTACTCGATGAGCTCTGCGGACCGGCCAATGGTTCCAAGCCAAGACGCATCGTTTGCGTCACCGATTCGATCACGATCAATTCGATCTGGTATCGTTGTTCGACCGATTATTTCCTCCTCGCGAATGATCAGACCGCCGATGTGCTCGCCCGCGCCGGGATAAATCGGGCGTTGATGCGCGTCTTCGGATTCCCCGTCAACCCGCGTTTTGCCGAGGCCGCCGGGAGGCAAATTCGGCCATCCGGTCCGCCCTGGCGGATTTTGCAAATGATAAACGCCGGCCAAAGTTCCGCCTCCGGGATTAGCCGCTGGCTGGCAAGAATTCCGAATACTCAGCTGACCGTGACGGTTGGTCGGGATGAAAAGCTGCGGCGCGCAGTTGAATCGATTCGTGACGCCTCTGCTCAAAAATTTACAATCATCGGTTGGACAACGGAATTACCGCAGTTGCTCGCTTCGCATCACGTTCTCGTTAGCAAGGCAGGGGGCGCCACGGTCCAGGAAGCAATCGCGGCCGCGTGTCCGATGATCATCAATCAAGTGGTTCCCGGCCAGGAAGCGGGAAACGCCCAACTCATTACCCAAACCAATTCCGGCACGGTCGCACTAAGCAATGATGAGGTGATCGCGACCCTCACCCGCGCCTTCGCCGATGGCGGTAAATTGCTGCACGAATGGTCGGGCAACATCGCCGAAATCAGCCGGCCGGCCGCATCCCTCGACATCGCGAAGTTTTTAGTGTCGCTGTAATCGTCAAGGCGGCCTGACTGCAAAATTTGCGACAACGTTCGGTCATCCCGAGCCGCGAAAGACGGCGAGGGACCTCACAATTGGTCACGCGTCATCAAATTTCTGTGAGCATGAAACAAATTGAGAGGTCCCTCGCGTTCGCTCGGGATGACGCGCGGCCAGTTGTTGTCATCGTCCGAAAATTTCCACGCCGTTAACATACGTCTGCAACACCTCCAATTCCGGCGAAAGCACAACCAAATCGGCATCCTTGCCAATTGCGATTTCACCTTTGTCGGACAGGCCAGTCTCGCGCGCTGGATTACGTGACGCCATCGCGATCGCATCAGGTAAAGGCACTTCCGCGTTGCGGATCATCGCTCGCACGAGATCGATCAAACGCGATGCGCTTCCGGCCAAGGTACCGTTGTCGGCAAGAAAACAGGCTCCGTTCTTCACGACACATTTCTTCCCAGCGAGCTGGAAGGTCGTGTCCTCGGCCAGGCCAGCGCCGGCGGTGGCATCGCTTACCAGGGAAATCCTGCCCACCCCTTTCGCGCAATAGACCAGCTTCATCAGCGCAGGAGAAACGTGGTGCTCTTCCGCGATCAGTTCGCAGCAAATCTTAGGCTCGCTCAGTGCGAATTCGAGTAAACCGGCGACCCTTTTTGTGCCCCGTCGTCGTGACGAGGACATGCAATTAAAGGTATGGGTAACACTTCGCATTCCGTTCTCCAGAGCAGCACGCGCATCTTCCTCCCAGGCATTGGAATGGCCACCGCTAACGACAATTCCAGCGGCAGAAAATTCTTTGATCGCTGCCAGCGCCCCTTTTGTTTCCGGCGCGATTGTGATGCGCTTGATTACGTCGCGATGTTCGAGCAGGCATCCAATCAATTCGGCAGAGGCCTCACAGATAAATTCGGGATTCTGCGCGCCAGCCTGATCCCGAGAGATAAACGGCCCTTCAACGTGTGCTCCCGCGATTTGGGGAATCTCTTCCCGAAGTTTTCCGATCTGTGTGAGGGCAAGTAGGATTTCCGCGAATGGGGCAGTTGCGGTGGTTAGTAACATGGAGGTGGTGCCACCGCTCGCGTGATAGTCGCAGATAGCACGAAATGCCTTCGCGTTTGCGTCCATCGCATCGTGGCCATTGGCACCGTGCACGTGCACGTCGATTAAGCCCGGCGCGAGAAAATTTCCGTGCAGGTCAATCGTCTCGTCTGAGTGCGACGCTGGCGCGCGGATGTCCACAATCTTTCGACCGCGCACAACAACATCGAGGTGGCCCCGGATCGCGTCTGGCAGGATTACGCGGCAGTTAGAAAAGATCATCATACCGTCATTCCGAGCGAAGCCGAGGAATCCCGCGGCGCAAGCTTAAAGGTGGCTTCATTTTGCGTCGAATCGCGCAAGTTGCCTTTCCCCGCGAGAGCGCGCATCATTTTCCTCTCCATGGATTACGATGTGGCGATCATCGGCGGCGCGTTTTCGGGCGCTGCGACAGCGCTCATGCTCATACGTCGCCGTCCGAACGCCAGAGTTCTGATTATCGAAAAGACGACCGAGTTCGATCGCAAAGTGGGCGAATCGACCACCGAGGTCAGCAGTTGCTACATGACGCGGATCCTCGGATTGACTCATCACCTCGGACACCATCATTTGCCGAAACAGGGATTGCGCTTGTGGTTTTCCCAGCATCCCGAGCAATCGTTTGATGATTGTGTAGAGCTGGGCGCGCGTTACGGAGCGCGCCTCGCGGGTTTTCAAGTCGATCGCGCCACGCTCGACACGCATCTGCTCGAGGAAGCGGTCAAGGCTGGCTGTGAATTGATCCGGCCGGCCAAAGTGACGTCCCTCCAATTACATGACGGCGGCGAACAAGTTGTCACACTCGATTTTCGAAATGAACAGCGAACAATCCGCGCGCGTTGGATGGTAGACGCGAGCGGCCGGGCCGCCATGATTGCGCGCAAGCTCGGTCATTTTCGGCCGAACCTCGAACATCCGATTAATGCGGTGTGGGCGCGTTTTACCGGGGTGAAGGAATGGGACAGCTATGAATGGCGCGAAAAATTCCCGGAAATGGCGAACGCCTGCCGCACCAGCCGGGAATGGGCGACTAATCATCTCATGGGGTACGGCTGGTGGTGTTGGATCATCCCGCTGCGCGGCGGCGATGTCAGTGCTGGGATCGTTTACGATAGCCGGATTTTTGATCTGCCGGCCGACGCAACTCTCGCTCAGCGTTTGCACAATCACCTGATTTCGCATCCAGTCGGGCGCGCCATCTTCGGCGAGGCGCAGGCGATCGAAGGTGACGTTCACGCTTTTTCCGCGCTGCCGTATTGGAGCGAAAAAGTTTGTGGCAATGGCTGGGCTGCGGTCGGTGACGCGACCGGTTTCATCGATCCACTCTACAGTCCGGGTCTCGATTTTTGTTCCTTCACCAGCTATTACGTCGCCAACTTCCTTTCGCGCAGTCTGGCGGGGGAAAACATCAGCGCTTTACTCGACTACTACAATACACAATACCCCGTGACGTATCGCAGATGGTTCGAGTCGCTTTATCAGGATAAGTATTTTTACATGGGCGAAGCGGACTTGATGTCGGCTGCGTTGCTTCTCGATGTTGCCAGTTATTACATCGGGCTGGTCCGCCCGGTTTATCGTGACCCCGAATGGGCGTTCGCGCGGTTGCCGTTTGAGGGTAGGCCGGGGCGTATCGCTGCGTCGATGATACGATTTTATCGGCGGCGTCTTGTCGCCCTCGCCAAAAATCGCGCTGCCGCCGGGCGTCTCGGTGAGACGAATTCCGGCTGGCGCGAACTCTACGATGGCTTCGTTCCCGATTTTCGCTTGCGCAAACAAATTGGCCAGGGCCTGCGACGATGGTGCCGGGCAGAATGGAGAAATCTCACGATCTCGCCGCGCCAGGCTCAGTCCCCGCCTGCAACCTGCGCTGTCATCCCGAACGAAGCGCAGCGAAGTCGAGGGACCCCGTCGAATATAGCTTAGCGCTGAGGCCACGGGATCCCTCGACTTCATTCGGGATGACGACGAAGATTCGCGGCGATGCTTGCGTATTTCGTCGATAATTTCGATCCTTTCATCTTCCGGCTCTGGGATAACGTCGGGCCGCGCTGGTACGGATTTGCTTATGTCCTCGCGTTTATTTCCGCCTATTTCATCGTTCGCCTGCTTTCAAAGCGCGGCTACTGCGACCTGCCACCGGAGCGGGTCAGCGATTTCATTACTTGGACGGCGCTCTTCGGTGTGTTGCTCGGCGGACGAATCGGCTACGTCCTCTTTTATAAACCGGAAATGCTGCGCGAGCCGCTCTCGATCCTGCGGGTATGGGAAGGCGGCATGGCCAGTCACGGCGGAATGATTGGCATTCTTGCGCTCACTTTTTATTACGCGCGCCGGCACAAACTTACCTGGACAAATCTGGGGGACGCACTCGTGGTCGCTGCGCCGATCGGTTTGTTTTTCGGGCGCTGCGCGAACTTCATTAACGGCGAACTCTACGGACGCGCCACGAACGTTTCGTGGGCAATGCAATTCCCCAAAGAGCTTATTGAAAACAGGGCGCTCGGAGACCGGGCA
>QHQU01000076.1 GCA_003219925.1 Verrucomicrobiota bacterium | reverse complement strand
GTCCTTCGCCGCAGAGCGCCCGAAGATCTTTAAGACCCGATCAACTCACGGGAGAAAGACGGTATTTGCTGGACAAATGTCTGCAGATTTGTCCACGATGGCGGAAATTAATTAGCGGCCTGAATCGGGCCGGGACGTTCTTGTTCCCGGGAGCGCCTGACCTGCTTCGGGTTTGCAAGCCGAGCAAACAAAAAACTCTCAGGAGGAAACCATGATCTATCCACCAACTCAGCGAAAAAAGACATCGATATCAGGAAGAAACGAGGAGCGCGCCTTACTAATTATGATGATTGGGTGCCTAACCCTTTTTGCTGTCGCGAAAGCTAGCGCCGTTAACCCGCCGCCGGACGGAGGGTATCCGGGCGAGAATACCGCTGAGGGAACAAATGCTCTCTTCAGTCTCACCAGCGGAATCGACAACACCGCGATCGGGTTTGACGCTCTCTTTGCTGATACCACTGGCATGGAGAATACGGCAGTGGGGGTTGCAGCGCTTAGTAGCAATAAAAGCGGTAATCTGAACACCGCAGTCGGTTATGAGACGCTGACCCGCAATCTGGGTAACGACAACACTGCCATTGGTGCCAACGCCCTCCTCAGCAACACCTCCGGCCACGATAATACCGCGACTGGCCTCAATGCACTCCTCAACAATACCGTCGGCATCCTGAACACAGCCTTTGGGGCGTTTTCTCTTTCCGCGAACATTGACGGCAGATTCAACACCGCACTCGGTGGTAACATGGAAAACAACACCAGCGGAAGCTCTAACGTCGCCGTTGGGCTGGCGGCGCTCGACAGTAACACGACGGGCAACGGCAATACCGCTACCGGAATCAACGCGCTCTTTTTCAACCAGACTGGTTCCAACAATGCGGCCACGGGAGGAAATGCGCTTTTGAACAACACGGGCAGTAACAACGCCGCGATCGGCGCCTTCGCCCTTCAAGGCAACACCACCGGTCACGACAATTCCGCGCAGGGATTCCAAGCCCTGAACGGCAATAGCAGCGGCAGCAGCAACGTCGGCATCGGCAGCCATGCCGGCGCGAACGTGACTACTGGCAGCAACAACATCATTATTGGCGCAAACGTGGTAGGTAATGCCAGCGACGCCAACACCATCCGCATTGGCAAACAGGGGACGCAGAAGGCCACCTCCATTGCCGGTATCTTTGGCACCACAGTCAGTGGCAGCACGGTAGTAGTTGCCTCCAATGGCAAGCTTGGCGTCGCCACCTCCTCCGCGCGCTTTAAGCAAGGAATCAAGCCAATGGACAAAGCCAGCGAAGCGGTGCTCAAGCTCAAGCCCGTTACATTCCAATACAAAGAAGAGCTGGATCCCGACAAGATTCCGCAGTTTGGCCTAATTGCTGAGGAAGTAGAGAAGATTAATCCTGATCTCGTAGTGCGTGGCGAGGACGGAAAAGTCATGACGGTCCGCTACGACGCAGTGAATGCGATGTTGCTCAACGAGTTCCTGAAAGAGCACCGCAGGGTTGAAGAGCAACGAGCCTACTTTGAATTGAAACTTGCACAGCAGCAGAAGCAAATCGAAGCCCTTACTGCGACTATCCAGAAAGTGAGCGACCAAGTCGCCCTCAGCAAACCTGCACCACAGTTAGTTGCCAACCCTTAAATAGCGCTGTTCGCAGGCGCATCGTGGCGGCAAATTCTGAATTTGTTGCCACGGATAGTGACTAATCGCTGAAGTGCGAGTGCTTGGGGGAGTCCCTACTGTTTGCTTACTTTGGTAAGATCGACCTGGCCGATTATCTCCACCGCGATAGGAGTTCGATCATCGGTTGCAGTGATTTCCTGAAGTTTCTCCAGGACTCCTTGGCAATGGAGTCGTCGCAACGGTTGGACCACGCGCTCGTAGAAAGTGTGAGCATTTTCGGGAGAAGGATTGGATTGCCAAAATCTTCTGCCAACCCCGATTTCTAGTAGTCGCGCTTTGCAGTAATCCGGCTCTAGCACTTTGGCATAATCGCCATCCGAAGTTTGATAGTCCGGTCTTCGAGCGCCTAGCCCCCCGGTCAGCTTTCGCACAATGCGTTCGACGACGCTTCCGCCACGTTTGGTGTTACCTGAATCGCCTTTGTGCGGGTCTGCAACGGTCCGTTTGCTTGTTTTTCTTGATCCTTTGGTTGGCATTAGTTCTTCCCTGGTTGCCTTTACCTTTATTCGGGCAACTCTAGGCTGCAACTTGAGTAGATGAACGGCTGAGCAATTGCTGGTAAATCCGGATGTAGTCCTCGGCCATATGCCGATCAGTGAACCTTTGTTCGAATTCGCGGCGGCAGCGCGCACGACTGATTTGCGCAATTTTCCGCACCGCTTCCACCGCGCGATCGATATCCTCGACGATAAAGCCTGTCTCTCCTTCAACAATAATTTCGGGGACCGAACCGCGCGGAAAACCGATCACCGGCGTACCGCAGGCAAGCGCTTCAATCATTACTAACCCGAATGGCTCCGGCCAATCGATCGGAAACAGGAAAGCAGTGGCGCCGCCGAGCAGTTTGTTTTTTTCCGCAAGTCGAACTTCACCGACGAACTCGATGAAGGGTTCGTTCAGCAGATGCTTGATGTGTTTGTTAAAGTAATAGCGGTCGACGCGATCGATCTTGGCCGCGATCTTTAGTTTGCGGCCACTTCGTCGGGCGATCTCAATGGCTCGGTCCACTCGTTTTTCCGGCGAAATCCGTCCGAGAAAGAGCAAATAGCCTTCGGGTTTTTCCTGGAAGTCGAAAGAATCGGCGGGTAGCCCGTGGTAAACCGTTCCCACCCATTGAGCTTGCGGCAGTGGGCGCCGCTGCGAATGCGAAATGGAGACAACAGGCATATCGGGAAACTCGTTGTAAACCGGCGCCAGATCGGGCAGGTCGAGCCGGCCGTGCAAGGTGGTAACGTGCGCAAAGGAAGCGCGACGCGACAGCGGGAAGTGAAGATAATCGATATGGAAATGAACGATGTCGAATTGATCGAGTCGCTGAAAGACCTCCTCCAGCAGGACGATATGATGGGCAAGGGTGTCTACCGCCTTACCCAATCGCAGCGACCGCGGGGAGATTGGAATCAGGTGCGCGGCTGTCTTGGAATCGCCGCTGGCGAAAAGCGTAACCTCTTCTCCCAGCCGCACGAGCTCTTCCGTTAAATAAGAGACAACGCGCTCCGTTCCGCCGTAACCGTGTGGCGGGACGCTTTCATAGAGCGGAGCGACCTGAGCGATTTTCATAATTGCAAGATGACCTCCATTTTTCCCTTCAACTGCTGGACTTTCGCAGCGACGTGGTCTCCTGAGCGTGTAAATCGTAAATCGACTGAGCCCTGGCCTACCCTCAGGCCGTGGACTTCTACTTCATTGACGTTCTCGGGCAACATTGGGCGCACGATTCGTAGTTTTGATTCAAACCCATTGCCTTCCAGTCCGAGCACGGCAGTAAGGAGATAGGGAATCGCGCCGGCGGACCAGGCCTGCGGCTGACATGCCACAGGGTAGGAGACAGGAATGCCGTAATCTTGTTGAGCGAAACCACCAAAGAGTTCCGGTAAGCGATAGGATTGAAAGTGAACGGCGGCTTCGATGAGACCGCTCATGATCTTGAGCGCCTCCTGCTCAAGGCCATAGCGCTTAAAGCCGGCTGCAATGAGAGAATTATCATGTGGCCAAACCGTTCCCAGATGATACCCAAGTGGATTATAGCGAAGAGCAGCGCTGGTCAGAGTGCGCACTCCCCAACCGTTGAACATTTCATCAGAAAGCAACCGTTCCGCGATCTTGCCGGCGCGTTCCGGCTGAGCGATTCCGGACCAGAGCGCGTGCCCGGCGTTGGAGGAGAGGACCGCGGCCTGACGATTGCCCTGTTGCAGTGCAAGCGCGTAGTAGCCGTCGTCGACCCAAAAATCGCGATCGAAACGCTCGCGTAAGTGTTCGGCTTGTTCCTCCAGTGCGGCTGCCCGCTTTTCTTCGCCTACGCGACGAAAAAGTGCCGCCATTTCGATTTTCGCCTGGTAGACGTAACCTTGCACTTCGACCAGCGCGATCGGGGGCTCGGCCAATGAACCATCGGCATTTACGATCCCGTCGCCCGAATCCTTCCAGCCCTGGTTCGCGAGGCCCTTCTCGATTTTGCAGTCATACTTTACATATCCATCTCCATCTGCGTTCCCATATTGTTCGATCCAATTAAGGGCCGCGTCGATCTGGGGGCGCAGTTCCTCAAACAACCGTGTCTCGCCGCTCCAGGTGGCGTGTTTTCCGACGAGAACCAACCAGAGCGGGGTGGCGTCGACGGTCCCGTAATAAGGGGTGTGCGGTATCTCGCCCAGGTTCGCCATCTCGCCGACGCGCAACTCGTGCAGAATCTTGCCGGGCTCTTCCTCTCGCCACGGGTTTAGTTCTTTACCCTGATATTTGGCCAGCAAACGGATGGTGTGCTCGGCGATGCTTAGGTCGTAAGCCAACGTCTGTAAGGCGGTGATGATGCTGTCGCGGCCGAATAAAGCCACGAACCACGGCACTCCGGCAGCGAAATAGCTGGCGCCGCCATCCAAAGTACAGCGCAACATTCTCAGATCGCTCAGAGAACGGTCCATGACACGACTTAAAAGAAGACTGTTGGTGTGAACCTTTGTTGCTTGCTCTCGCCAGCCACCCGCCCGCTCCAGGCTTTCTTCCAATCTGATTCCAGCCGGACGGCGCGCAGCTCGCTTCCGCGGCTCCGAAGTGGAAACGTTCAGGGAGACGCGCACTTGCCGAGATCCTCTTGGCGCAAGTTCGACCCGATAGCTGGCAATGTTCCGGAGCATTTCGTCGGGGACTGGAGAAAAATCGATCGCGATTTCCCGCTCAATCTCATCGGCCCCATCGTAACGGAATGACAACACGCTGTTCTCCCAGACCGGCGGATGCCGCACTCCATGTTTTCCCTGGAAAAGACCGCGGATGGCAAAGATGTCCTCGAACGCAGTCTGGAATTGGAATTCAAGAGAAAAGCTGATCGATTCGCTTGTCAGGTTTTGCAGCAGGAGCGTATCGACAAGCGCCAAATCTTCAGCCGAGGCGATCCGCTCCCAACGAATCTCGACCGAATGTTTCGGTAGCGGCTTCCCGTTCAGATTCACGTTTGGATTGGACAGTCCGAGCGTGGCCATGAATCCGCGATCGGCATTACGAACCAGCACTTCCGGTTTCTTGCCGCAGATCTTGAGCTCATAGCCGTTAAGAAAACGGCAATCGTGGTAGTAAAGGCCGAATCCGTGTCCCGCAGCCAAGGGAAGGGTGCCATCGGGCTCACTCAGGAAGAACAAATTCCCGTTTTTGATGACAGTCGCTTCCGCGACGTTGCCGTGGATGGAATGAACCTCTGGGACTAGATTCGGATTTGCTTCTCCAACGGTGGAGTCGACCGCAGCAGCGAGTGTGTGCCCGGATTTAGTCATGATTCAGGTGAAGAGATAAACGCTTTGTTGCAAATATTAGCTTTGCAAATTTTGGGTGGAAAAGCGGCCCGTGAAACTCTACCGCCTAAAATTTAGAAAATCTCATCACCAATGCTGTTCAATTCGCGTCAGTTCAATTTGGCACTCTTAGTGTCGATTGTCTGAGAAAGGAACGGCTGCGGCGCAGAAAGAGAATCCATTTAGGTATCTTTAGTTACCAAGCCAATCCTGGCTTGAGACTCGATAGCCAAGTACCTGTCGATCCATTTTTGCCCCGGCACGTGGTAGAAAGCCATGGCAAATCGGGCGATTACTGGAGGGCGCAGGCAAAACAAACACAAAGTGAAAGGGAATATTATGAAACAATTATTGGCTCTCATTTGCGGCGCGATCCTGATCGTCGCCTACGCTCAAGCACAAACCGACACCACCTCGTCACCTACAACTTCAAGCCCGGCGACAAGTTCGATGACGAGTCCAGCGACAACTTCGATGACGAATACCGGCTCAAGCAGGAGCAATTCGGGAACTGTGACCGATTATACGCCCGGAGCGGCGATCACGATCGACCCGGGCACGGGCAAGCCGGTGCGCTTCGTTATTGGTGAGAAGGTCCAAGTGGTCGGGCCCGATGGCAAAGTGATCGCCAACGCTGACGTCAAGAAAAACGCCAGGGTTCACGTGCGCTTGGTGCAGGAGGGAGGTCGTACGGTAGTAGACCAGATCAACGTGGAAGAACTCAAGTAAATTCAGCCGCCTTCGCTAAGAACTCGCAAGACGCCAATGTCAGACACGATGTTTTAGCGATTCAACGAGTAAGGATCTCTAATTGCCTTTGGAATCGTTCGATTTCTTCCCTTCACCGGGGCGATAGTCTTCCTGCTCGGCGGCAGCAAAGGCCTTCTCCAAGCCGACCATGTCTTCGCCTGGGCGCAGCGTATCGAACGCTTCGGATTCTTTGCGCAGTTCTTCTTCCGAGTAGTTCGCTGCCTTAATGGACAGACCAATGCGGCGCTCCACTTTGTCCACCTTGATCACGCGAGCTTCTACTTCCTGCCCGACCTTGAGCACGTCTTTGACTTTGGCGACATGATCTTCGCTCAGCTGGGAAATATGAACGAGTCCATCGATATCGTCCTGTAATTGAACGAACGCACCGAAGCTCGCCAGCTTTGTTACCTTGCCTTTAACCAAATCACCGATCTTATATTTTTGATCAATATTCTTCCACGGATCTTCACTCAGTTGCTTGATCCCGAGGCTGATCCGCTGATTGACCTTGTCGATATCAATG
>QHQU01000046.1 GCA_003219925.1 Verrucomicrobiota bacterium | reverse complement strand
TGGAGAAAACTGATCCACTACGAGCATTGCACGGATGTGCAAGATGCCATCGCACGCGAAAAGCAACTCAAGATATCGTCGCGAGCAAAGAAAGTGGCATTCATCGCAACTCTCAACCCACGCTGGAAGGAACTGGCTCCGGAGATCCTCGGAGAATAGTTAGAGATGTCTCAGCGTCGCTCGACGTGACAGGGGCGGAGTTACAAAAAGAAAACGCTCCGGCAGCACAACCACCGGAGCGTTAGAAAATTACTTTTCCGAATTTAGCAGACCTTGGCGCGCAAAAACCGGCCGTGATCTTCCACTCGTACCTGACCGCTGCCGAGCAAGTCGGCGACGGTGGCAACGGTTTCGCGGCTGCTTTTGGTGCAGGAACTAACGGCGAGAATTAAATCACCGAGGGAAAGCTTTTGTCGGGGACGCAAAATTTGAGAGTTCTTGTTCATGACGTCAGTAGAGACAGCAAACTGAGTGCCAACGTTCATTGGGAATACTTTACGCAGTTGTTCGCCCAATGGGCAGCGTAACATAAGCCTTTTCTGATCGAGAATTTGACACTTATGTTCTCTTTTTTTACATGTTGATACTGCGAACGCGGCAATCTCCCAGCATCCGGATTGTCCCGGATAAGGACACATTTCCCGAGTACCCCAAAAACGTCGCATCGCCATCCCGCCGATGGGACATCACCTTGGAAGCCGATGGCTCGCGTATGCTCCTCTCCGGAAGCCTTAAGGACGTGTCCCGTTTCGGTAAGCCGTCAGCCGCAGCACCAGAAAATAAAGGAGACATAGGACGATCACCGCGGCGGCTATTAAATGCGATTTTGCCTTAAGTGCCGTCGCCAGGCCTTCGGGATCGCGCAACATCTCAGGTGTGATCGCTGTCTGGCCAAACCAAGCCAGCACCCCGCACCACAGGGCCGAGCCCACGATCGTCATCAGGCTGAAGGTGGTGAAATTCATTCGGATGATTCCGGCTGGAATGGAAATGAGATGCCGAATCACAGGCAGCAGGCGCGCAAAGAAAATCCCGCCTGCTTCGTAACGACGCAGCCAATGTTCCGCTCGCGTCAGCTTTGATTCGCTGATCGCGAAAAAGCGGCCCCACTTTACGATCAGGATCCGTCCAAGCCAGAGTGATACCCAATAAGTAACGGATGCGCCAAGCCATGAACCAAACGTACCCGCCGCAATTACGCCCCAGAGATTCAGTTTTCCCTGCCCTGCCAGAAATGCGGCTGGCGGAATCACGATTTCACTGGGAACCGGAAAGATCGAGCTTTCCAATGCCATCAGAACAATGATCCCCAGATAGCCGCCATGCAGGACCCAATCGAACCAGATTTGGAGCAAATGATGCATTGGGCGATTTTCGATTTACGATTTCAGATTGAAGTTGCGATGGCGAATCGCGTCTCTTTCTATCGGCAATCGGCAATCCGCAATCTAAAATTCCGATGATCTACCGACGTGTCCTGAAATATTATCGCGGATTTCTTGGCCGTTCGCTCATTGCACTGGCCTTCTCCTTCGCCGCCATCGGATTGAATCTGCTTAAACCGTGGCCGTTCAAAATCATCGTCGATCAAATTCTGCCGGGCCGTCTTAAGGTTTTTCAGTTCGCCATTCCCCCATCCTTCGGCGGCGCGATCAAGACGCCGGTGCTCGATTCCGTCCAAGCCATCGGATTGCTCTGCCTCGCGATGGTAATCATCCAACTGCTTTGGAGTCTCCTTAGCTTTGCCAGCAATTATATGTTTGTGAAGATCGGCCTCGAATCGTTGTTCCGGTTACGGACCGAGCTTTACGCTCATTTGCAGCGCCTCTCGCTCAAATTTCACGACACGCGCCGATCGACTGATTCAAGCTTTCGTGTCGCCTATGACTCACAGTCGATTCAGACGATTTATAACAAGGGTTTCACTAACATTATCGGTTCTGGCGTCACCTTAATCGGGACGTTTGCAGTCATGCTCCGGCTCGACTGGCAACTGACGCTGCTCTCGCTGGCCATTGTGCCACTTCTGATTGGCACGATCTATTTCTTTGCCAAACGGATTCGCACACAATCAACCACCATTCAGGAACAGGAAAGCGCATTGCTCACGCAGACGCAGGAAGGATTGAGTTCCATTCGAATGGTGCACGCATTTGGCCGCGAAGAATTCGAGGTCTCGCAATTTCATGAACAAGCTCACGGCAGTTTGCAGGCCAACCTCCGGCTCACCATGACGACCGTGAAGAGCGCGCTGATCATCAGTACCCTGATCGTGATCGGAACGGCCGCGATGTATTATGTGGGATCATTGCACGTGCTGGCGGGAACGTTATCGCTCGGAGTACTTCTCGTTTTCATCGCATACCTGGTCATGCTCTATCAACCGCTCGAATCGCTCACCTACACTGCGTGGGCAATGGAAGGCGCAACAGCCGGAGCGCGGCGTTGTTTCGAAATTCTCGACTCGCGCGACGACGTCGTCGATTCCCCGAACGCCATCGCGATCGAAAAGACAAACGGCGCGATTTCGTTTCAGAGCGTGAGCTTTGGCTACGAATCGGACCGTGAAATTCTGAGTTACGTCAATCTCGAGATCGCGGCGAATCAAATCATCGCGCTGGTCGGTGGGACGGGGGCGGGTAAAAGCACGCTGCTGAGTTTAGTGCCGCGATTCTACGATCCGACCGCGGGTCGTCTGACGCTCGATGGCCGCGACATTCGCGAGATCACAAAAAAATCTTTGCGCCAGCAGGTCGCCATCGTCCTGCAAGACACGCTTCTCTTTTCTACCACCGTGCGCGAGAACATTGCCTACGGCCGGCCAGACGCGACTGACGTGGAAATCCGAGAAGCGGCGCGGCGTGCACAGGCTGACGAATTCATTTCGCAATTACCGAACGGCTACGAAAGCGAGGTCGGCGAACGAGGCGGACATCTCAGCGTCGGTCAGCGCCAACGCATTGGGATCGCGCGCGCCTTTTTGAAAAACGCGCCGATTCTATTGCTCGACGAACCCACTTCCGCGCTCGACCCCACCACCGAATCGGCCATCATGGAAACGATCAAAGATCTGATGCGCGGTCGCACCACCATCATCATTACTCATCGCATCGCCACCATTCACAACGTCGATCAAATTGTTGTGCTCGAAAGTGGACGCGTCGTCGAGCAGGGCCGCGGGCCGGAGCTGGTCGCGCGCGGCGGCGTTTATGCAAAACTCTACGCTTCCGGGAAATTCAACACATGAGCAACGTCGGCGCGGACCGCAGAGTGGAAAGCGATTGGTGGACGCATCCGATCCCGCCGAATGTCGATTTTGGGGAGGGGTTTTATTGCGAAACCGCGCAGGTGTTTCGCTTCATGAAAACGAAAGAGCCGCACGCACTCCGTTTGGGCGATCATGTTTCGGTTTACGCAGGCTGTTCCTTTGCCCTGGGAGTAAATGGTTCGGCCGTTGTTGGCGATTTTACCCTGCTCAACGGCGCGCTTGTCATGGCGGACGAACGAATTGAAATCGGATCGCACTGTTTGATCTCGTGGAACGTCGGGATCGCCGACTCCGATTTTCATCCGCTGGAGCCTGCGCAGCGACTCATCGATGCTCAGGCGGTTGCTCCATTTTACAAAGATCGCCCACCCCGTCCTAAGCTTGAAACGCGACCGGTGAAAATTTCCGATAACGTTTGGATCGGGATGAATGCGATCATTCTGAAGGGGGTCACCATCGGCGAAAATTCCGTCGTTGCTGCTGGCGCGGTGGTGACGAAAAGCGTGCCGGCGAATTGCGTCGTCGCGGGTAATCCCGCGGCAGTTGTAAAGACATTCCCGTGACTCAGCGTTGGGCGTTTTCTTTGCAATGAAGCGCAAGCGCATCGTCGTCATGGGCTTCATGGGCTCCTGCCCGATCGCGGGCGTGATCTGGCAGCATGTGCACTACATTGTCGGCCTCCAACGACTCGGTCACGATGTTTACTACATCGAAGATTCCGCTCGCATTCCCTACAACGCCGAAACTTTCGACACGAGCAACGATTTTAGTTACGCCACGAAACTGCTGGCCCGCCTGGCCAGTGAATTTGATTTTAAGGATCGCTGGGCTTTTTGCGCCCGTTATTTAGCCGAACTTCCCACGGTAGGTTTGTCCCTAAGGGAAATTCGCCAGCATTATAAATCGGCCGATGCGATTTTGAATGTCTGTGGCGCGCAGGAATTCAACGACGATCTGCTGGCGAGCGATCGCATTCTTTATGTCGAGAGCGATCCAGGTGTTGAACAAATAAAGGTCGACCAAAGTATCCAATCGACAATCGATTATCTGCGGAGACATCACGCGCTCTTTACTTTTGGCGAAAACGTCGGGACGAAGGAATTTCCTGTCCCAATTCACGGATTGAAGTGGCTCTCGACACGGCAACCAGTTGTCACCGATCTTTGGAAAACACGACGGCCACCGCCGTCAGGCGCCGTTTTCACTTCGGTGGCAAATTGGTCGACCAGCGGATTGAAAGACATCATCTGGCGCGGCGAGAAATATCTATGGAGCAAATCGCGTGAGTTCATGCGTTTCGTTAATGCCCCGAGAGTAGCCGGGGAAACATTTGAGCTGGCCACAGATATTAAGGACGAGAAGACGCGAACAAAGTTTTCGAAGGCCGGTTGGCGCTTTCGCTCCCCGCACGATCTGAGCGTCAATTACTGGGATTATCGCGATTACATTTGCCGATCCAAAGCCGAGTTCACCGTCGCCAAGGATCAATACGTTCGATTGAACGCCGGATGGTTCAGCGATCGCAGCGCCTGCTATCTTGCCGCCGGACGTCCGGTAATCACGCAGGAGACCGGTTTCAGCAAGATCTACGGCCAGCAAGGTGGACTCTTCGGTTTTCGCAAGCTCCCTGAAATCGCCGAAGCGGTGCGCGAAATTAACGGAAATTATCGCCGTCATTCGCGAGCGGCGCGCGAGATTGCGCGTGAATTTTTCGAAGCCGAAAAAGTGCTCGCTTCGCTCCTCGATCGCGCCGGTTTGTAGCACAGCCATCTTGGCTGTGAGACCAACCCCGAATGCTTTCGGGATTGATCAGCATCTACTGTGACCGGGCAAGATGCCCGGTCGCCCCATTGGTTTGAACCTGTGCCACAATCCGTTGTCTATCTTCCAGCATGCGCAATTTGCATTTCAATCACCCCGTTTCATCTTCTCGGACTTTGGAATGAAACGTCTTCTCGTTTGCGCACTGCTGCTTTTTGAGGGCGCTGATCTTTTCGCGCAGCAAAATACTCCGCCTTTGCAGCGGCAAGATACTCCACCGGTAGCGTCGCAGCAGAACACGCCGCCATTGCCACCGCCGGAAGAAGGCGCGCCGCCGATGAAACCTAGCGCTACTCCCCCACCCGTTGCGCCGATTGTGGTTGCGGCGCCGAAGCAACCTAACGGCAAAATTCAGAAGAGTCTCGTTCGTATCACTTCAACCGAAGTTGAGCCCGATTATCGCGCTCCCTGGAACACGGGCGCGATCGGTCGCGGCGTGGGCGCCGGATTTGTCATCGAGGGTCCGCGTATCA
>QHQU01000045.1 GCA_003219925.1 Verrucomicrobiota bacterium | reverse complement strand
TTTCAAGGTTACAGTGGCGATGTCGCGCAAGGCGTCGCCTACATGATACCGACCCCAGTAATTCGCCGGTTCCTTACCGACATCAAGGACGGACACTACGATAAGTATGTCGATCTCGGCTTGACCCCTGGCAACCTGCAAAACCCGGCACAGCGGCGCTATTTCGGGCTGCCGGACGATGGTCGAGGAGTAGTTGTTCGAACCGTAATTGAGGCCGGTCCGGCGGGAAGGGTTCTCAAGGAGGGGGATGTTTTGCTTTCAATCGATGATCACGCCATTGCCAGCGATGGCTTTGTCGAACTCGAAGGCGAGCGAGTGGAGATGCCCGAAGTAGTCGAGCGCAAATTCAAAGGCGATAAAGTGAAGTTTGAGATCTTGCGTGATAAGAAGCCTCTCACACTGACGATTGAGTTGGATACTGTCTGGCCCTATCAAGTGCAGGCTCATCATTACGATACCCGCCCTCGTTATGTTGTTTATGGCGGTTTAATTTTTCAGCCCTTGTCGCTCGACTTGCTGGACGCCTATCAGATAAGCGACCCACGTGTTCGTCATTATTTCGACTACTACATTCTCGAGCAACTCTATCTTCAGCATCCAGATATAATTGTGCTGACAAATATTCTTCCGGATCCAACTAATACGTATCTCGGCCCCTATCGCTCCAGCATTGTCGATGAAGTAAACGGCAAGAAGATTGCAACTCTGAATGATCTGGCACAGGCTTTCGCCGAGGCTTCGGATCGTTTTGTAATTAAGATGATCGGCCAGGGACCTCCTCTGGTTCTCGACCGCAAGGAAGTAGAAAGCGCGCGCGAACGAATTCGCACCCGCTACAACGTGATCGCAGAGCAAAACCTCGAGGAACAGCCAGTCGCGACAAAGGCGACGGCAAGCTCAGGAACCCCACACTCCTAGAATGCGGACCAAAATCCCGCCCTTTCTTTTTGCCGTCATCCTGCTCGGCAGCACCGCCACCGTTTGGGCAAAGAAACAATCCACTACTCAGGCGGTGCAACCCCGGCAACTCTCGCTCCTGCGTGTCAATGTCACCGGGCAGGGATATGATTATTTTCGACCCTGGCAAAAGCGTGCGCCTTTTTCGAAGCGCGCGTTAGGCGCTG
>QHQU01000331.1 GCA_003219925.1 Verrucomicrobiota bacterium | reverse complement strand
GCCGAGCTCGGATTCACCAATACGGCAACGCGAATGATGCTATCGGGCAATTCGGTGATCCACTCCGCCGCGTCCGCCGGCTCAAGGTAGCGCTCGCTCCCCGGCCAAAAATTGAACCCAAGCGCGTCGGCACGGGCGGCGACAATGGCTTCGGCGTCGGCCGGATTGGTGATGCCGCAGATTTTAACGAACACCGGTCGTCCCTACGCAGCGGTGGCGAACCCGAGAGAACGCTTGGTGAAATCAGGTGCCGGCATGTCTTTGACCAGCTTCACGAGTCCGTTCTGCCATTTGCGTCCGATCTCCTGGAGGTATGGATCATCCTCATCCAGGCGCATCCGCAAATTTGCCATCAGCGAATCGAGCTCATAGCAAAGCAAATCGATCGGCGGTCCTACCGCAACATTGCTTTTCATGGTCGCGTCGATGGAAATGATTCCAAACTTTACTGCATCGCTCAACGACGTCTCGTAATTGAACCCGCGATCGAGAATCGGTTTGCCATATTTTGTTTCTCCGATTTGCAGGAAAGGGCAGTCGCGCGTCGCGTGGATGCTGTTTCCCTGCGGATAAATCAGGTGAATTTCCGGTGTCAACCCGGCGATCTGACCGCCCACGATCAGGTTGATGTTGAAATCGAATCCATCGGCTTCCAATGCAACACGATCACGTTTCTCCACCGCCCGCACTTTGGTGCCGACGTAGCGCGCGGTCTCGTACAGGGTTTGGGTCGTCATGATCGTCTCGCTTGCAGGTTCGTTGTTCGCCAGGATCAAATCGTCATCGATCAACGCAAGGGTCGCCTGGGTGAGAGAGAGGTTGCCCGAGCTCATGATGCAAATGACGCGCTCGCCCGGCTTTTCATAAACCCGCATCTTGCTGCGCATGGTAATGTTATCCATGCCCGCGCTGGTGCGCGAATCAGACAGAAAAACCGCGCCTGTGCGGCAAAGCATGCCCAGGCAATACGTCATGAGTGATCTCCCGGTTCGATCACGCGCCCTTGCACGCGCTTGATTTGAGTATGATGCGTTAAAACATGGACGCGTCCGTCGCTGCCGCGGAAGAATGCGCTCAGCATCCAGGAGACAAGTCCGATGATGATCGCGCCCCAGAAAGCGCTGCCAAAATTATCGACGTGAAAGCCCGGCACGATGTTAGGGACAAACCAGAGCAACAAGCCGTTAACCACCAGTATAAAGAATCCCAGCGTTAGCAGGATCAGGGGCGCGCTCAGGATTAGCAGCACGGGCCGCACAAAAGCATTCAGGATGCCGAGGAGCAGGGCGGCGCCAATTAGTGAACCGACGGAGTCGTAGCGAATTCCATGAAGCACCGATGCCGCAACCATTACTGCCACCGTTGTTGTTAGCCAGCGAAAAACGAAAGACCGCATGGCGAACGCTAGCGAAGGGTCGAGTTCACGCCAATTCTTTGCGAAAACGGCTTGCGAATTCAACTCGGCCGGGTAAAGCGATAATTGTTTAACCATGGCAAAGAAAGCAAAAGCTAGCGACAAAGAGAAGGCGCCGTCCAATGGAGCGGCACTGAATGGAAATGCTGCGAAACCCGCAGCTAAAAGAGCCAGTTCACCGCGGAAGAAACCGACGACGCGGAAGACTGCGGCGACAACAGAAGAGAAATCGCGCGTCAGCGACGAAGCGATTCGCATCCGCGCCTATTTCATTTCCGAACAGCGGGAGCGCGTAGGAATTCCTGGCGACGCCAATTCCGACTGGATCGAAGCCCGGCGGCAATTACTGGCCGAGCTGGGAGAAAACTGAGCGGAGGGACGCGCTTCTGCGCGTCTTGTCTGTTCGACTACTCCACCCACTCCACTACTCCCGACTGGCCGCCGCCAAATCCGGCGCAACTTCACTGATTTTCTCCATCAGCCGATTCATCGCGAACGGCTTTGGCAGAAAACCGCGCACCCCGGCTTCTTTCATCAATTCCTGGGCGCGCGCTTCATCGCCCCGGCCAGAGATCAGGATCAACGGTGGAACAACAATTGGCGGATTCACGTGATTATAAACCTTGCCGATGAGGGTGAAAAGCATGGCACCGTCAATCATCGGCATCGAAAAATCGAAAACGAAAACGCGGTAACGTTTTTTCAACGCCAACTCAAAACCGTACTCTGGATTGGGCGTGGCATCGACTTCACAATGAAACCGGCTTCTCAACGCCTCACCGATCAGGCGGATGAGCGAAGGGTCGTCATCAACGACAAGAATCCGTTTTTCGCTCACGGCAGACGCTTGCGCTAAACGGCGGAGAGTTTCAAGCTTTCCTTCGAGCGATGAGAAACAAAGGAGCAAACGGAGGGACGAGCTTCCGCTCGTCCCAAGCATAACTTTTCTTCGAACCGATGACCAAAAGGGAGACCGAATTAGCCGAGGCCTTGCGAGAACGGCTGAAAATTATCTCCGACGAGGAGAGCCGGCGCGACCCCGAACAGCATGTGAAGCGGTTACGGGAAATTTCCAAGCGCATCGAAACCTTGGCCGACGCTCTCCCCCAGCCCATTCCGCCCCGCCTGGCCCATTTCCTCGACCGCCGAAGCTACGACAAGGCCCTCGAGTTCTTAGAAGATAGGCGCCATTAAGCTTGCCAGTCCGGCCTCACTCGCCTGCTGGGTCGCACTGCCTCCTCATTCTTTGAAATAGCGTACGCCCCAATCCGAGTGCTGGCGTAGAACGCGTGATGGAGGGGCGACCTCCGGCGAGCCCGCGTCGTAGCACAGCCATCTTGGCTATGGGGCCAACGGGCATCTTGCCCTTTGACGTGAACAAGCAACGCAAGATACCGGCCTAACACCTCGCTCGATCCGGGAGTCGTGTTAAGCGGGATCGATCGCAAGGAAACAAAAGGCGACGAAGCAGGCGGCTTCGGCGTGTACCAACTGCCTCGCGACAAAGGTTGAACAGCGCAAAATCATTTGGTTCGATGCGTTCAATGTTGCACTCACTCGCCAACCATGCCGCACGGCTGTTGATGAAATTGTTGTTTGCGTGTGTCGCGCGCGTTCGCGTTGTCCGGCGCGAAAACGCAAATCACGACGGCGGGTTTTTACTTGCGGCAAATCACATCAGCCATTTCGATCCGTTTATTATTTCCTCGGTGGTGCCCCGCAAAATTGACTGGATGGCGATGGCAGAATTTTTTCCGTATCCAGTGCTCGGATTTCTTTTACGCGCGGTCGATGCATTCCCGGCAGATCGGCATCGCGCCGACCGCACAACGATCCGCACCGCCATCGAGCGGCTAAAGCATGGACGCATTGTCGGCGTTTTCCCTGAGGGCGGCATCCGCGACGGCGCACGCTCGCTCCTTGAAGGCGCACCAATGCGACCGGGCG
>QHQU01000044.1 GCA_003219925.1 Verrucomicrobiota bacterium | reverse complement strand
TTGTTCTGGGCTTCGATCATGCCAAGGGCGACGGCCTTGTCATCATGATGGCTGATGAATCCGATGATTGCCGCGACGTCGTTCGTTACTGGCAGGCCCTTAACTCCGGCTACGACTGCGTATTCGGCAGTCGTTTTGTCAAAGGGGGCGGCGTGATAGATTATCCCTGGCTCAAACTTTGGATCAATCGCTGCGCCAATCTATTCATTCGAGTTCTTTTTCGCATCAAACCCAATGATATTACGAATGCCTTTAAAGCCTACCGCCGCGAAGTTATTGCCGGTTGCCGTCCATTCCTGTCACCGCATTTCAATTTGACCGTGGAAATTCCGTTAAAAGCAATCGTGCGCGGTTATACCTGGACCGTAATTCCAGTTACCTGGCGCAATCGTCGCACCGGTACCGCCAAACTCAAGCTCAACGAAATGGGCAGCCGTTACCTCTTCATCTGCCTCTACGTCTGGCTCGAAAAATACTTTAGCAAAGGCGACTACCAAAAAAAATCGAGTGGCGCCGCCGAGGTTTGAGCGCTGGTTTTCGCTATTCCTGGTTAGTGGAATCGCGTTATGATACTATGCCCTCAACCGTCAATTTCGAAGAAACCTTCGGACAAACTTGCTCGTTGTCTTACCCAGTTGGAAGTATTCTACCGACAGGCATTCACGCCGAGATGCTGGTGCCGTTCTTGGCGTTCGCCGTTATTCGCTTCGCCGGCGAACCCTTTGTCATCTCGTCATAAATCCAACGATAGGTCGGTTCCAACCCATCGCGTAGCTTTGTCGCCGGCTCCCAATTAAAAATTTTCTGGATTAGCGTGTTATCGCTGTTACGACCATTTACTCCTTTGGGCGCTCTTAGATTGTAGTTCCGTTTTAGTTTTACGCCTCCGATCCCCTCTACAACGTCGACTAGCTGGTTGATGCTAACGAGTTCACTACTGCCGAGGTTTAGCGGCTCGACGAAATCGCTCTCCATGATCATCTGTGTCCCCTTCACGCAGTCATCAATCCACATGAAGCTGCGCGTCTGATGGCGGTCGCCACAGATCTCAATCTCATGATTTCCGCTGGGCTTGGCCTCAATTACTCTGCCACAAATCGCCGCCGGTGCCTTTTCCCGGCCACCAGCATATGTCCCCTGTGGTCCATAGACGTTGTGAAAACGCGCCACGCGTGTTTCCAACCCGAAGTCTTCGCGAAAGTGCCGGCACATTCGTTCGGAAAATAGTTTTTCCCAGCCGTAGCCGTCCTCAGGCATCGCCGGATAGGCATCTTCTTCTTTCAGAGCGGTGACATTGGGATCGGTTTGTTTATCGGCTGCATAAACACAAGCCGAGGAGGAGTAAAAGAAATGCGAAACTCCCGCTTCTTTCGCCATCATCAGCATGTGGGTGTTCACCAGCACGCTCAACATGCAAAGCGCCTTGTTATTCTCGATGAAACCCATTCCGCCCATATCGGCGGCAAGGTTATAGATTAATGAGATATCCCGGACCGCGCGCTCGCACGCATCCTTGCCACAAAGATCCAGCTGCAAGTTTTCAGCTTCCGGAAAGAGCTGATACCATTCCTGCAACGCCTTGATATCGACCGCGCGCACTTCGTTACCCTCGCGCACTAAATCGGCGACGAGATGGCCCCCGATAAAGCCGCCCGCTCCTGTAACAAGGAGTCGCTCTGGCATTCGGAAATCTATGAGGGCGAAGGAGGCTGTAAAACGCCTTTCGCGAGAGGCTCTGTGGCCCGGATAGCAAAGCGCGGATTGGAAGCAATCCAATTCTCGCCACGGGCATTCTAGACTTTTCGCCCGAATTTTTTTTCCAATTCGGCGTGCGAAATTTGAATCATGGTGGGCCGGCCGTGGGGACAGCAGTAGGGCAGATCGCAGGCCAGCAAATCGCGAATTAGTTTCTCGACTTCGGGATAACGCAACGGATCGTTAGCTTTGACCGCATGACGGCAAACCGTTTTCGCGATCATATCTTCACCCAAACGCAGAGGCGAACTGCTGCGACTGGTCGTTTTCAATTCGTCGATCACTTTGCGCAAGAATCCGGCGGCATCTGCAATTTCAAGAAAGGCCGGTAACGTATCGACCCGAAAACTGTTGACGCCGAAGTTTTCAATTCCAATCCCCATTTTCTGCAACGTTGCGACATTACATTCGACCCATTCCGCATCGCGCGGCGGCAACGAAAAGATCTGCGGCAACAACATGCGCTGCGACGGCACCCCTTGCTCTTCCATTCGCCGGCGCAATTCCTCGAACAAGATTCGCTCGTGCGCGGCGTGTTGGTCCACCAAAACGAGCCCGTCGGAATTTTCCATCAGCACGTAAAGACGGTTGAGCACGCCGATAATCTGAAATTGCTGATCACGCCGCGGTTCGATTTGCGGTTCAGGACGATTGCCATCAATCGGTCGCGAAAGATTCAGTGAATCGGCCCTACTCGCTTGATCGAGCGGTGCAAAGTTGGAGGGACGGGCGCTGTCCCGTCCCACTATTTGGGACGACACGGAGGTCGTCCCTCCATCTGGCCGAGTTGCAGCAGGTCCCGGCGGCAATACCGCTGCGGGTGCAGCCGGCGCATTAAATTTTCGCTGCCACTCTACGCGACCACTCTCGAGCGTGCGTTGCACCGCCTCGACAATTGCCTCGCGAACGCTGGCCGGATCGCGAAAACGAACTTCGCGTTTCGCCGGATGGACGTTGACGTCTACTTCACGTGGATTCAGATCAACGAACAGAAACGTAACCGGAAATTGTCCGCGCATGAGAGCGGTGTGATAACCTTCGCGCAAGGCGGTAGAGAGGATTCCGCTGTCAATCGCGCGTCCGTTTACGAAAACGAATTGTTGTGCTCGCGTCTGCCGGCTCACCCCAGCGCGACCGATCCAGCCTTGAACCTGAATACCACGCCGGTCACGCAGGGAAATTTCGAGCAAGTCGTCGAGGAGCTTGGCACCATAGAGATCGCGGATCCGGTCTCGCAGCGAGGTCGTTATCGGCAATTGCGACGCAATGTTATCTTCCCGCACCAGGGTGAAGCCAATTTCGGGATGGGCCAACGCTTGCAGAAAAAATTGATGCTCGATATTTCGCGCTTCCGTCGTTTCGGAGCGCAGAAATTTTCGGCGCGCCGGCACATTGTAAAACAACGAACGCACTTCGATCTGCGTCCCAGGCGCTTCGCCGCCGTCGCGCACCGTCTCGATCCGTCCGCCGTTTACCAGAATTTCCGTGCCGGCGACCGCACCGGGCTCGCGAGTGCTCAGCCGCAGGCGTGAAACGCTGGCGATGCTTGGCAACGCTTCGCCCCGAAAACCAAGTGTGCTAATGGCTGCGAGATCAGCCGCGGAAGCGATTTTGCTCGTGGCGTGCCGTTCGAGCGAAAGCAGGGCGTCATCCCGATCCATTCCGCAGCCGTCATCGACCACCCGAATGCGCGACATTCCGCCACGCTGAATCCCGACCTCGATCGCGCGCGCACCAGCATCAATGCTATTCTCGACCAGTTCCTTCACGACCGAGGCAGGCCGCTCCACCACCTCGCCCGCGGCCACCTGGCTGGCGAGAGTTTCGGGAAGAAGTTTGATCCGGCTCATTGGACTTCTGACCTTAGATCCATTCGACTCGCTTCGCTCGCTCAGGACAAGTTTTCGCTTTCTGATTGCGAAGAATTTGGAATCAGGCTATTCGCGGCACTTTTCGTCCAGATAAGGCAAGGCGCCTGCTCATTGACTTAAGAGGGGTGGATCGTACGTTTCCTTCAGTGAATGATTGAGATTACCGAAAGCGCGGTGCGGCAACTGCGAACACTGGTGGGCGTGGAGGCCGCTGAGAAAGGATTGCGCATCGGGATTGCTAAGGGCGGCTGTTCCGGTCTGCAATACGAGATGACGCTCGGAGCTGTTCGCCCCGGTGATGCCGTGATCGAGCGCGACGGCGTGAAATTTTTTGTCGATGAAGAGAGCGCGCAGTTACTGCGCGGATCGACCCTGGATTATCGCGACGCGCTCACTGGCGCTGGGTTTCAGATCGTTAATCCGAATGCCGCGCGCACCTGCGGCTGCGGCTCCTCCTTCGAACCGGCGCGCCCACTCTAAAGTGAGCGAACTTCGCTGATGGCACAGGAATTTTTTCGCTACGAAACGCCTTATGGCCGTCCCCGGCAGCGGACGAATTACTTCGCCTGGACGCTGGCAATTCTTCTGCTCACCGCCTTCGCCTTTGCCGCCTGGTTGGGAAGTTTCTACGTTTTTTGGCAACCGGAACGGCCCGACAGTTATCGGTTATTAAAAAAACTACATCGAATTGATCCGCCGCGGCGATTTGAATTGACCGCCGCCCCCGCCGGCGAATTTCTCAATCCCAAACAATTGCATGATCGCTACGCGCCGTTGGGCGAAGCGGAATTATCCAAGGTCAACAGCGAGCTGGCGCGCAATTACATTCGCAATTTCCAGCAAGTCCACGGGCTTGTCCCCTACGTTGTCGGTCGCTTCCGTATTATCGACGTTCACCAACTTGGCGCGGCAGACGTTTTCACTTCCGGTATTGTGGCGCTCGCTGCCGCCATCGATAACGGGGAAGTCCTGCTCGAGCACGTTTATCCGGCCGATCGGCGAGACATTCCGCTCATGCGCCAGACACTTGCGCCTGGTCTGGAAGTTAAGCTCGAACGAACACACGATATTTCGGCAGTGATTCACGCCGATCGCAGCGCCGACGGCCGTGTCCTGATCACAGCGATGCCTTTGCTTTACGGAACCTACGCTGTCACGCGCGGCACCGGGACCTTTACTCTGGAGCCCCCACTGGATTTGAACCTAGCTGCCGGCTGGCCCCTGTTTAAACGCGAGGAATTGCGGGCAGCTGAAGATCGATACGCACAATTGCGTCAAAACGAGCCAACTTCGCCCGGAACGATTGCTATTCCCGGAATCACGCCCAGCGGCACGCCGCCACCAAGCGAGAATTTGCTTGTTCGCGTAGAACAGGCCTTACCAATTGAAACGCCAGCAAGCACGCCGGCGCCGCCGCTCCCGTTGAAAGGGACAAAGCCGACGCCCGCCGGGAAAGCCGGGAAAATCGCGAAAAATCAAAAGGCGACAGTGGCGCCGAGCGTGACGCCGATTCAAGTCGCGAAAATGAACAGTCCGGCTCCCGCGTTATCGACACCGCCGTTGCAAAAGTTCACGGAATCAAGTCCGGCCCCAAATTCCAGTGCACCCGCAGCCCTACCCGCCGATGGCGCCGCGCTGGCCTCGACCGCTGGCGGCGGAAATTGGAAAACCTATGCGCCGGGCAAAATGCCAGTTGGCCGTCTCGTCGCTCCAGCTGATCTCGGTCAAGTCGCCGACCGCGGTCTCACTGGAGAACGGACCTACCTGAAGGGACAATTCGTGGTCAATTTTGCCGATGCTAATAAAGCAGTACTGCGGCCACGCTCGCGCGTGCCCGACTCCGTAATGTTTCTCACCGGTGGGAATTCCGTTCGTATTATTGTCGAGTATCCGACTGGTTACATTCCCCCCAAGCCAGGCTCAGTCGTCAGCCGTGACGAGGTTCGTCCACTCGAGGTGACGGAAGTGCGAAAGCAGGAAGATGGTCAGCTGAACGTCTTCGCGCGGGAGATCATGCAACCGTAGTCATGCCGCCGCGATCGAGTTAGCAATTGAACGTTGCAGGGTGCGATACCTAGATATCAGCTCCACTATTCTCAATTGCTTCGGTCAATCGCCGCCACGTCGGTCGATAATCAATTTGCCATCGCGAATTTCAAACGATCCGCTGCCGTAGGTAGTGCGGTATTCACGAAGATAGTCTCGCAGCGGGCGGGCGTGATATTTCCAATCGAGAACGTCTGGGGGCACCGGCTCGTTGTTGATAGTAATGATGCTCAGGCGCGGATTCTCCAGGGATTCCGGACCGTTGCTTTCAACTACAATGTCACCATTCAAATAATAGCGGCCATGCCCGACGAATTCGCCCAACGGCACGCTGGTTTGAATGCGCAACCGATTGCCCTCGATCGCAACGAAGGCCTTGCCGCGAGCGTGTCGGTTTTCCGCAATCAGATTGTTCAAGTCGTCTGCGGTGAGTTCGATATGCGCAGGCTGATCGCGAGCGTTTTTAAAATCTTTCCACTTCCGTTCTGCCGCCGCCACATTTTCGTCGGTGGTTTCGAATTGCGGCACAGGTGAGGGTTCCTGCGCCAGCACGTGCGTTTTATTTGCCCAAGAGAGACCGTGGAGCAGAGCGGAATACGTTTGCGTTCCAAAATATAAGCCGATGGCGCCGGCGATGATTAGAAAGACGATGAAGCAAGCCAGAATCAAACAACCTTTGCCCACACATCCCATCCCACGCCTCTCTCGCGGCGACGGACCTTCGATCCAGGTGTTCATCTCGCTTCATCCGACGCCGTCTGCGCCGCCTTCAATTTTTGATAGAGATCGTGCAGTCCTTGTGAGAGCACGCGCGTCCCTGAAAGCATTGGCATGAAATTCGTGTCGCCACTCCAGCGCGGTACGATGTGAATATGCAGGTGATCGGGCACGCCCGCTCCAGCGCATTCGCCGACGTTGATCCCGATGTTGAACCCCTGGGCTCTCGTGACCTGCCGCAGCAGCTCCTGCCCCCGCACGACGAGGGAAAAAAGCTCGGCCACTTCATTTTCACCGAGATCGCGCAGTTCGCCCACTTTTCGATATGGCACCGCCATCAGGTGGCCCACGGTGTAAGGGTAGCGGTTCATCATTAAAAAAGAATTCTTCCGGCGCACCAGGACAAGATGGGCCGCATCATCGCTGGCCCGCGCGGCTTCGGACAGGAAATCGGGCGTGCCCGATTTTTCAAAGTACTCAAAGCGCCACGGCGCCCACAAAGTTTCGAGTTCGGCTTTGGGAAACTCCACCAACTAACGAGAGTAAGAGGTTGTGAGAGAAAGTCGAGTCTATCTGCGTGGTAGTGTCAGGAACCCATAACTCGATGGATGCTCGCTTTTTTTTTCCGCGGTGACGCGATACGGAAATTTGCCTGAACGCCAAGGCTCTTCATCGAGTGGAACAACGAGCGCGTCCAAACCTGGTGGCGCCGCTGTCGGCTCGGTTATGCGGGTGTAGAAACGCGGCCGCTGTAAATACAAAAGAAGACTTTCGTCGCGACCGGGAAG